>JBFGQG010000183.1:0-6950 GCA_041564295.1 Anaerolineales bacterium
GCCCACCGCCGTATCAAAAACCCTGGCTGCCGGGGAAAACGATTGATTGGGAAGATTTTAAATTTCACACGGCGGTTTGTTTTACACACCCGGAAGCAGATCTCTCCCAGCTCTCAGATAATTTGCGGCTTCGCTGCCGTCCAATCATCCTGCCCTGGGAACATTTTTCTGTGCTGAACCCCGCAGATGTGCCGGAATGGGCGGCTTCATTACGCTTTGAAGTCGGTGGAGACCGCAGCCAGGGTTTCTCCCGGCACCGCTTCCACCCTCAAGACGTCACCCGCATCCTTATCGAACTCTTCGGGCTCTCTCCTTGGGAGGAGATTTACGACCTGATGCCTACCGGGCAGACCTATGCCGTGTTGTCACGTCTCGAAAATTTCATTCCACTCCAGGATTTTCCACTCGAGGAAGACCTGGTTATCATCGGTCGCGACCTACACAACACGGATGTGCCAGTACCGGAAAAATTTTACCTGGTCAGTCGGGTGCATGCCCGCCTGGTACGTCTCGCTGACGGTCTCTACATCGAAGATCTGGGCAGCACTAACGGCACTTTTGTGGATGGTGTGCAGGTGGACAGGCGCACGAAGTTGTTGCATGGACAGCATATCATGCTGGGAGCTGCAGAGATTGGACCTGGTGTTTGCCATTTCGAAATCTCGCTCCAGATTGATTCTATAAACTCACATGAAGCTACCCAAAAACTGCCTGGATATAAACCGCCGCGCAATATCACCGATTGAATCGATGGGTGGAAAATTAACCATCGGCCTGATAACGCTTGCCTATTTCGAATCTAGGGATCGGAAAAATATTCTCCGAGGTCTTCAACCTCGAATAAATTCTTCAAGCCCGATTGTCCCCAGGTAAAGATTGCATGTCCCATACTGATGCCTACAAGGCGCTCGTCCGCCAATGGCTGGTTTTCCTTGCACTGGGCGCCGGCTTATTATTCGTTTTCAGGACCCAGGCTGGGGGTTGGTGGACTGGTCCGTACGGTGACCGCTGGTTGATGCTGGCGTTGCTGGGTCATGTTTATTTCAGCGTTGTCCTTTTCCGCAACCTGAAAACCAATCACCGCGCCGGTGAAACAGCCCTGTTGCCGGACCTGGGCTGGGCAAATTGGCTCACGCTTCTCCGGGCTACGCTGATGGCGACCGTGGTCGGATTTCTTTTCTCACCGATGCCTGTGGGCAGCGCTGCCTGGCTGCCCGGACTCTTGTACACGGCTGCATCAGTGCCGGATTTCATCGATGGGATTGTAGCCCGCAAAACAAACCACGTCACCGCGCTTGGCGAGATTCTTGACATGAACGTAGATTCTGTCGGCGTTTTCACAGCGACCTTCCTGGCATTTCAATACGGAGTAATACCCTGGTGGTATCTGCCGGTTGGGCTGGCCCGCTATATTTTCGTGGCCGGGATACGCATCCGCGAGAAGCAGGGAAAACCGGTCAACGAATTGCCTTTCAGCCACCGCCGGCGGGCCTTTGCAGCCTTAAAAATGGGCTTTATGTTCGTGATGTTATTTCCACTTTTTACACCGCCCGGGACTTTCGTTGCCGCGGCCGCTTTCGGGTTGCCTTTTATCGGCGGATTCATATGGGACTGGCTGCAGGTGATTGGGTCGGTAACCCCGGCAAAGCGTATAGAAATCAAAGCGCGCTTATCAGGTCTGCTTTCCATAGTGCCGCTGATCCTCAGAGGCATATGCGTGGTGTTTGCCCTGCCGTATATTGGCACGCACCTGGCAGATCCGGCCCTGTTGGGGCTCGGCGCAGCCGAAATGGCTGTGACGATACTGATCGCGCTCGGCATTGCTCCCAGGGCATCGGCTATTGCAGCAGTTTGCCTGGTTGGTGTGAACCAGAACCTCGCACCACTGCAGATCGACCAGTACCTGCTCGCCGTGGCTTACATTGAAACAATCTTTCTCGGTACGGGAATTCTTTCTCTGTGGCCAATCGAAAACAAGCTGATCTACTATCGCTTCGGAGATGCAGCTTGATGCGTTTGCCTAAAAGATTGCAGTCGTTCATATTATGGGCGCTGGCGTTCTTGCTGTTCTGGCTTGCCCTTCGCGACATCGACTGGCGGGCTGTCAGCGCTGTGCTGGCTGAATTGACCCTCATCCAGATCGGGGTGCTATTCCTGGTAAACGCTATTATCGTTGTGCTTCTCGGCGTTCGATGGTGGCTCATCCTGCGGGCGCAGGGATATCGTTTTCCGCTCATCCGCGCATCTTCGTACAGGCTGGCGGCATTTGGAATCAGTTATTTCACACCAGGCCCACATTTCGGTGGGGAACCCCTGCAGGTGTTCATGGCTGTGAAGCGGGAAGGCGTGCCTGCCAGCGCTGCGACGGCGTCAGTAGCGCTCGACAAGCTTCTGGAACTCACATCGAATTTTGCATTTCTGGTTTTCGGTGTCGCGATAATGTTCAATGGGGGCTTGATCGATAACCGCAGCGGTCCGTTGGGGATGGCATTCGCAACCAGTTTATTAATCCTCCCGTTAGCTTATCTGGTTATACTGGTCGAAGGAAAACGGCCCCTGACTTCGATGCTGGATCGTCAATCCAGGAAATTCACCGGACCAGAATCAGGTGAAAGTGCAGGTTGGGTGGTCAGGATTAAAGGATTGATCCGTTCCGCAGAATCAGAAACTGCAGATTTTGTCCGGTACCACAAATTCACGTTTTTTGCGGCTGTGTTATTATCCGGAGTAGTTTGGGTCGCACTTGTGCTCGAATTCATGCTTCTAGTGCGATTCCTGGGCCTGGCGCTGGGCTTCAGGCAGGTCATAAGCGTTATAACGGCTGCCAGGCTCGCCATTTTGCTTCCGATGCCGGGCGGCCTGGGTACTTTGGAGGCGGCGATAATTCTTGTAACGGAAGCCATGGGCCAGGGGGCAGCGGCAGGTGCAGGATTGAGCCTCTTGATTAGAGTCCGCGACATAATTTTCGGCCTGATCGGCCTCTGGCTGGGTCGAAAGTTGGCAACCCTGAATGAGTGATCAATGGAGTGAAAGTGTATGTTGAAGGTTCATCGCGAGGTGAGTTCGCGCATACCGACAGTTTTGGGCGAATTTCAGCTCTGCCTTTATTCGAATAACCTGGATGACAAGGAACACCTTGCACTCGTAATGGGGGACGTAAACGGCCAGGACGACGTACTGGTGCGCGTACATTCAGAGTGTTTTACCGGCGACGTACTTGGTTCCCAGCGCTGCGATTGCGGCGAACAGTTGAACCGTGCCCTCCAGTGGATTGCAGAGGAAGGCCAGGGTGTGCTCGTTTACCTGCGCCAGGAGGGGAGGGGAATCGGTCTGCTGGATAAACTGCATGCTTACAACCTCCAGGACAAGGGGTTTGACACGGTAGATGCGAACTTACAGCTCGGTCACCAGGCAGACGAAAGGGAATACAGCATCGCCGTCCACATGCTGAACAATCTCGGTGTTAAAACAATCCGGTTGCTCACGAACAACCCTGCGAAAATAGATGCGTTGAGTTCGATGGGGGTAACGGTGAACAGCCGTGTGGCCTTTACGCCCGACATCAACCCCGAGAACGAACGATACCTGCGCACCAAAGCCACGCGCATGAACCATCTCCTGAATATTGCCTCGAATGATTCCGTCAACGGACAGAACGAGCCTCAGTCTGAGACGGAAACTTCCGAGGAACAGGTTTGAATGTCGGACCTGTAACCGGAAAGTTTGCGACCCGGATGCATATCCCTGATTTTTTCCCGGACCTGAAAGAAACAGCCCGGCGCCACCACTTCAACACGGGGCGCCCTCTGGTCACACTGAGTTACGCACAAAGCATGGACGGCAGCATCAGCCGCCAGCGCGGGGAACCACTGACAATCAGCGGGCCCGAATCGCTCCATTTCACCCACCAACTGCGTGACTTACACGATGCAATCCTCGTCGGGATCGGAACCGTCCTGGCAGACGATCCACGACTCACCGTCCGTTCACTCAAGGGAGTGGATCCGCAACCAGTGGTCCTCGATTCTCGCCTGCGGTTTCCGCTGAGCGCCCGTCTCTGGTCGCATCCTTGCCCGCCCTGGATCTTCGTCGGGCCGGGTGTCGACTCGGAGAAGCGGGCGTCAATAGCCAACCTGGGCGGGACGGTCCATGAAATTCCGCTTTTGACCGGCCGATTTCTGGACCTCGGCCCGCTCCTGGACCGGCTTGGCGAAATGGATATACAGAGTTTGATGGTTGAAGGTGGAGCGACGGTGATCACCAGTTTTCTCACGACCGGATTGGTGGACCACGCTGTTGTCACCATTGCGCCATTTTACCTCGGCGGTTTGAGATTGTTGGAGGACAGGCTGGAAGGTATGCCGCGGCTGAAAAATCTGAAGACCGCCCAGTTTGGCCAGGACATCGTCGTCTTCGGCGATTTTGGAGACGGGTCTGATGACTTTTGATGTCTTGTTTTTTACCGGACCCGGTTCGGTCGTGGTCCGAACTGAAGACCTTGAACAACCTGGAAGCGGCCAGGTGCTGGTGCATACCCATGTGACTGCGATCAGCCCCGGAACAGAAATGTTGATTTACCGCGGGCAAATGCCCGCCGGCCTGACTGCAGATGAGACGATTCCGGCCCTGGGCGGCGAGCTGGCTTACCCCCTCAAATACGGCTACAGCGCAGTCGGGCGCATTGTCGAGACGGGTCCCGGAGTCGACCCGTCTCTTTCAGGCCAGCCAGTTTTCTCATTCCAACCGCACCAATCTTCATTCGTCTCAGCGATTGACGACCTGACTATTCTCCCTGAGGACCTCTCTACAGATGACGCAGTCCTGCTGCCCACAGTGGAGACGGCCTTGAGCTTCGTCATGGATGGCGCGCCTTTGGCAGGGGAGCGAGTGGCCATTTTGGGGCAGGGCATTGTCGGGTTGTTAACAACGACCCTGCTTTCAGATTTCCCATTGCAGGATATCATAACCTTTGATCGTTACCCGGCCCGTCGCCTGGCCTCGATGACCGCAGGCGCCACAGAAAGCCTCTCCCCGGATGGTATCCAACCGGACAATCTCCGCTGCTTCGACCTGGTTTTCGAACTTTCCGGCCGGCCTGAAGCGCTCGACACAGCCGTTGCCCTGGCCGGCCTGGAAGGCCGCATTGTGGTCGGTTCCTGGTACGGGAACAAACGTGCGGCAGTTTCATTCGGCGATCAATTTCACAGGGGGCGTCTCAAGCTCATCAGCAGCCAGGTCAGCCGGCTCGCACCTCATCTCACAGGGCGCTGGACGAAAGCCCGGAGGTTGAAATTTGCGATCGAATTGATCAGGCGCTACAAACCTTCGCGATTTATCACCCACCGTTTCCGGTTGGACCAGGCTGCTGAAGCTTACCGTTTGATTGATCGCGAGCCGCATAATTCAATTCAGGTGGTCTTTGAATATGTATAAAGTCGCTGTAAAGCGGGATTTTGTCGCCCGGCATTTCTTGATCGGTGGGGATTGGGGGCCGGAAAACGAACTCCATTCGCACCATTACTATGTCGAATTGCGGCTGGAAGGGCGCGAACTTGACCGTCACGGCTATCTGGTCGACATCGTCGATATCGAACGTCTCCTGGATGAGATCGTCGCGTATTATCGTGATTGCACGCTGAATGACCTGCCGGAGTTTCGGGGATTGAACCCTTCGATTGAACATTTCTCCCGTATCCTTGCTCACGCGATCGACAAACGGATTGAGGCATCTAATATCACCGCCCTGTCGATTGTCCTGTGGGAAAATGAGATCGCCTGGGCGAGTTTCCGCCTGGAGCGCTGATGCGCGTTGGTCTGTTGATTTACGGTACGATTGAAACCGTTTCCGGGGGGTATATCTATGATCGCAAGCTGGTTGAAGTCCTCGAAAGCGCAGGGGATTCAGTCGAGATCATCTCTCTCCCGTGGCGCAGTTACCCGCTGCATCTCGCAGACAACCTATCGAATTCCCTATTGAACAGGCTGGCCATGTTAAACGTGGACGTACTGGTTCAGGACGAATTGAACCATCCTTCGCTTTTTTTATTGAACGAAAAGCTGCGCTCCCGGGTCCGGTATCCGCTCGTAAGCCTCGTTCACCATTTGCGCACTTCCGAGAAGCATGCGCGTTTAATGATGCCGTTGTACCGACGGGTGGAAGTGCGTTACCTGCGTTCCGTAGATGGATATATCTTTAACAGCAATACCACTCGCGCGGTTGTCGAAGGTTTTGTGGGGACGGATAAACCATCTGTTGTCGCGACGCCTGCAGGAGACCGGATGGGCAAGGTTATTGAGCCTGCTGAGATCCGGGAACGGGCCCAGGCAGAAGGTCCATTGCGTTTACTGTTTTTAGGTAGTGTCATTTCCCGCAAAGGTCTGCACGTGGTTCTCGATGCGCTTAACAAACTGGACTCGATGGATTGGACTTTGACAGTTGCCGGAAGTCTGGAGGCGGAGCCGGGGTATGCTCGTCGAATGATTGGCCGGGCTGAGAGATGCGGCTGGTCTCACCGTGTGAACTTTACAGGTCCACTGGTGGAGGAAGATCTCCGCCGGATTCTTCGAGAGAGCCACCTGCTCGTGATGCCGTCATCGTATGAAGGATTTGGTATTGTGTATCTCGAGGCGATGGGGGCCGGGCTTCCGGCGATCGGGACGACTCATGGGGCGGCGCGGGAGGTTATCCGGCATGGCGAGACGGGTTATTTAGTTGAACCGGGAGATTCGGATGGTCTGGCGCGAACCCTGCTACAATTGAACCAGGACCGTGAGCGGCTGGCCAAAATGGGCAAAGCTGGGCTTGAAGGCTTTACAGCGTTTCCGGGATGGGCAGAGTCGATGTTAAAAATCCGGCATTTTCTTTCCGGACTGGCCGGCTGAGCTGCGCATAGCCGAAGTTCGTGCGCATCTAGTCCGGTCCGGAAGGGTTATAACCATCAAATCAAACC
>JBFGQG010000184.1:0-6948 GCA_041564295.1 Anaerolineales bacterium
AGCCCCCGAAGCCGTCCATGCGTCCGAACATGCCTCCAGCTGCTTTTTCGTTCATATGCTGCAGCATCAACTGGCCCTGTTCCGATGTGATCACACCGTCCTGGACCGCGGATGCAACCGCGAGCGTCATTGCCGCAGTCATGAGGTCAACTGTTTCTTCAGCCGTTTTCCCCTGGTCCAGTGCGATCTGGTAATGCGACAGGCCGGAAAGGCGCAGTTCCTCGAGTTCTTCGACCGTCAACCCGAGCACCTTTGCCCAGGCTTCGTCCATGTATTCCTTGAGTAATCCGCCGCCATTGCCATGCATCGCCGGAACGCCACCAGGTGAGCTGCCGTTCATGCGCATGGCATAATTGCCTGAGAGCATGTCCTGAATCCCGACACCGTTAGAGTTGGCGAAGGCATAGCCTGTGAAGGCCAGGGCGGCAATAACCAGAATGGCCAAAATGCCGACTTTCATAATTGATTTCATCGATTTCACCTCCAAAGTGATGATCGTGGATATTTCGTCATAGCCCAGCTTGAAGCTGAGCAATTCCAATCTGGCTTAATCCTATCGAGGAGGTGTGAATTAGTTGTGAAGAAACTTCAAAGGTTTGATGAAATTTATCTTCTCGGATTGGCAAGCCGTTTCAGCGTAGACTTCGGTTTCCCCGTGTCCGCTTCAGCAATCAGCCCGCGCAGTTCGAATATCTGATCGCGTATCGCTGCCGCCTTTTCGAATTCGAGCGACATGGCCGCCTCTCTCATTTTTTCTTCGAGATCGCCGATCAGGTTCTCAATTTCACCTATTGGAAGGGCGTCGGCGGCGCTGATTTCGTATCGCTCACCCGTCTCTGCTACAGCGTGTGCGCTCACACGGTCTGTCAGGTCGCGGATCTCTTTGATGATGCCGACAGGCGTGATGTTATTTGCCTTGTTGTACCGGACCTGTTTTGCTCGCCTGCGGTTCGTCTCATCGATTGCGCGCCGCATTGAATCGGTAATCCTGTCGGCATACATGATCACTTCGCCGTGAATGTGCCGGGCTGCACGGCCGATCGTCTGGATGAGGGCCGTGTCGGAACGCAGGAAGCCTTCTTTGTCCGCATCCAGGATGGCGACCAGCGACACCTCCGGCAGGTCGAGCCCTTCCCTCAGCAAATTGATGCCGACCACGACGTCGAAGACGCCCATCCGCAGGTCACGCAGGATGCCGATCCGGTCGAGGGTGTGGATTTCGGAATGGAGGTAATGCACCTTTACGCCCGATTCCATCAGGAAATCCGCAAGTTTTTCAGCCATTCGCTTAGTAAGGGTGGTGACGAGGACGCGCTCGCCGCGCGCTGTGCGGTCACGGATCTCACCGAGGAGATCGTCCACCTGTCCGTTGATCGGCCGGACACTGACCTGCGGGTCGACCAGCCCCGTGGGACGGATAATCTGCTCGACGATCTGGTCGGCGCGTTTCATTTCATAAGGACCGGGTGTAGCAGAAGTGTAGACGACGTAGCCCATGCGCTTCTCGAACTCTGCAAACTGGAGCGGCCGGTTGTCGAGGGCGGACGGCAAACGGAAGCCGTATTCGACCAGCGTTTGCTTGCGTGAACGATCACCGTTGAACATGCCGCGGATTTGCGGCACGGTCATGTGCGATTCGTCCAGCACCAGCAGGTAGTCGGACGGGAGGTAGTCGACCAGCGTCCAGGGCGGCGAACCGGGGGCACGCTGGTCCATGTGACGGGAGTAGTTTTCGATGCCGGAACAGGTACCGGTCTCCCGCAGCATTTCGAGATCGTAGCGAGTGCGCTGTTCAATGCGCTGCGCTTCCAGGTACAACTCTTTCTGGCGGAAGAGGGCGAGGCGTTCTTCCAGTTCGGCTTCGATGTCAGCCACTGCTGCCTGAAGCTTTTCCTCATCAGTGATGAAATGCTTGGCAGGGAAGAGATTGATTTTTGCATGCTCCTGGATCATTTCACCTGTGATCGGGTTAAATTCAACGATTCGCTCCACTTCATCCCCGAAGAAAGCGATGCGATAGACTTTTTCGTCTTCATAAGCCGGTGCTAGTTCGAGGGTGTCCCCACGCACGCGGAAATTGCCTGGCCGCATTTCGAGGTCGTTTCGCTGGTAGTGGCTTTCAACGAGCTGGCGCAGGAGTGCGTTCCGCCGGTATATGCGGCCGGTTTCAAGCGGTATCACACCCTTGTAATAAGCCTCCGGGCTTGCCAGCCCGTAGATACAGGAAACCGAAGCCACGATAATGACATCCCGGCGCGACATTAATGATGCCGTCGCTGCGAGGCGCAGGCGGTCGATTTCCTCGTTGATATCTGTTTCTTTCTCGATGTATAAGTCTTTTTTCGGGACATAGGCCTCGGGCTGGTAATAGTCGTAGTATGAGACAAAGTATTCGACCGCATTATTCGGAAAAAAGTCTTTAAATTCCGCATAAAGCTGGGCTGCCAGCGTCTTGTTGTGGGCCATGACGAGAGCCGGCATCTGCAGTTCCTGTATGAGCCGGGCGATCGTATGCGTTTTGCCGGTGCCGGTAGCGCCGAGAAGCACCTGGTGCCGGTAGCCTTTATTGACTCCCTCGATCAACTGCTCAATTGCTTCCGGCTGGTCGCCGGACGGTTCAAACGGTGAATGGATTCTAAATTCCATGTATCAATTCCTTGTCATTAGCTAAAGTCCGAACGGGGGACTGGAGATAATGTAATTTTCTGGTACCAGGAGAGGGCGTGTGCTCATATAGACTGCCAAAAAAGGGTCCAAACGAAAACCACGTGACAGGAGCGTGTTGACCGCGACGCCATCGACCATCGCCAGTTCAAGGCCGAAATGCCTGTATTCACGCCGGGCAGCCTCGGATTCTGCATGCGCGAGCACATCCGGTATGGCTGAAGGAACGAGCAGCGCAAACGGACCACTTTCTACGCCGACATAGCCGTAGCCGAGTATTTTCCCGCCATCGCCCAGGTAGCGGTAGCACGTCCGGTTGCCGAGGAGGAAGCGATGCCATTTCGGGCGCGTGAAACCGATAATCTTGCTGTCAATTTCCGCGAGGAAGCCCAGCGTCTCCTCTGTATCCGGCATCAATTCAGCAACCAGGTCGCCCGTGATTGACCGCTCAGCAGGTGCCCTGAAGAAGTACATCACCATAAACCTGTGGGTCATTCCGGCTTTCAGGTACCGAACCTGTGCCGGAAGATCCAGGCTGGCGATAATAGACCGTTCGACCCCGGGTTCTGTCGGAAAGGCGAGCTCGAGGAGTTCCCTCCCGGCGCCCGACCCCTGTCCGGTGGGCCTGACAAAAAATTCGTTGAGTTCTCTGACATTGCCGTGCATCATCGAACGAGCATAACCGATCGGCCGGCCATCGGCCTCAGCAATCCAAAATTCGTCTGCGTGGACGGCCATGAAATCAAACAAATTCTGCCGACGCCCCCACATTTTCGCCAGCTTTCCTGGGTCGTCATGCGAGATGCGCGGATTTTGACCCAGTCGAATCAGTAGGTCAGCCAGAGTCTCTTCGAAGAGAAGGAAGACGGCATAGGAATCTGCCGGAGTTCCTCTACGGATTGAATAGCTCACTTCCATGAATCATCTCTCCAGGATGGCCATCAGCAGGTCTGGCCGGTCGGTCATGATACCGTCTACGCCCAGATCGATCAGGCGTCTCATTTCTAATGGGTCGTTGATCGTCCAGGGATGGATTTCAATATTTTGGCGATGTGCAGTATTGATAAAACTGGTTTTGACAACTGTAATGCCGCCGCTCTCAAGTGGGACCTGGAAGGCCTGGAACGGCGGTGCAATTGGATTGACGAGGAAAAGCATGCTCAAAATGACGTACCGGCGCGTCTCACCGCTGGCCGCTGCTGTAGCGACTTCCGGACAGGCAGCCCGAAACTCCTGTACCGCACTGTCGCTGAAAGCGGCCACGATCGCGTTCGATTCCGCAGAATACGATCGGATCAATTCGCAAAGCCTCGGACCGACAGGTGGTGCAGTCTGCTTGATTTCGATGATCATTGGATATCCGGGGTATCTTTCAAAGACGGAAGATAGCGACGGGATGCGCACACCCTGGCCGCGGAATGGATAGGTCCGGCCTCCGTCCTGCGTCCAATCGTAAGCAGCATCGAGTTTTTGTAAGTCAACAAACTTCATTTCCTTGATCAGGCCTGTCCCGTTGGTTGTATCGTCCACGGTTTCATCATGCATGAGGACGATCTCTCCGTCAGCGCTCATGTGGATGTTCATTTCCAGGACATCGACACCCATATTTGCTGCATTTTCGAGGAAGAGGTGGGTATCTCCCGGCCAGGGGCTTGTGCCCGAGTCGTCGGCGTGGGCGATGACGAGCGGCCGCTGGTGGTCCGAAAACTGGGCTGACCAGGGGTGCTCCGGCGTGCGTTGAGCAATCACGCGCGTGAAGATGACAAGTGTGACCAGTGCGATGATGATGCGCAGGATGTTTCGGATGAGAGGGGACATCGTTGGTTTTTTTCCGGTTGAACGATCGAAGCGGCAGTGTTGTGAATTTTACCACCGGGGGCTATAATCCCTGCTGCCGGGTGAAACCTTGCCGGCTGAATAAAGGAGTGAACATGCGAAAACCCATTGTTGCTGGTAACTGGAAAATGCATAAAACCGCAGCCCAGGCGCGGCAGCTGGTCTATGAAATAAAAACTGATCTGCTGGGAATTACAGGAGTGGACAAAGTATTTTGCCCGCCGTATATCGCCGTTCCGGCGGTTGCGGAACTCGTTGCAGGCACCGACATCGGCGTCGGTGCGCAGAACCTGCACTGGGAAAGTCAGGGGGCATTCACCGGAGAAGTTTCTGCCGAAATGGTAGCAGAATTTTGTTCCTACGTGATTATTGGGCATTCGGAGCGCAGGGCGATGTTTGGGGAAATCGACCGTACGGTCAATCAAAAAGTGCACGCTGCCTTAGCCGCAGGTTTGATCCCTATCATATGCGTCGGTGAGACCTACGAAGAAAACCAGTCCGGTCAAACCGGAGAAGTTGTCATACGGCAGGTCCGAGCGGCGTTGGAAAACGTGGCTCGAGAGGCTGCGGAGGGTCTCGTCATTGCGTATGAACCGGTCTGGGCGATCGGAACGGGGCTCGCGGCCGAGCCGGACGGGGCAAATATGGTGATTCGTGAATGTATCCGAAACCCGATTGCTGCCGCTTATGACGAAACGGTTGCGCAGCAGGTTCGAGTCCAGTATGGCGGCTCGGTTAAGCCGGGGAATGCGAAGGATTTCTTCTCCCAGCCGGACATTGATGGTGCGCTCGTCGGTGGCGCCAGTCTCAAGGCAGCGGACTTTATTGAAATTGTCCGGGCGGCATCTCGCTGAGCGGCTGGCCGGTTCCGTCTCAAGAATAAAACTGACCGCACCGGTTGATGGAAGCCAGCGTCTGAATGAATGATTTTGCCGGATTGTTCTGGTTGTTTCTGACCCTGGTTCCGCTGGTCTATCTCCAGCAGCTGCTACACAACGAGATCGTTGGGCTGTTTTTCTTGTTAACCCGCAAGCTCAACGTAGCACTGGTCATATTTTCCATTATATTTTTCCCGGGCGTGCTGATCCACGAACTCAGCCACTGGGTCATGGCGCGCATCCTTGGCGTGCGGACAGGCAAGATCTGGCTGATTCCTGAGCGAACGCCCGAGGGAAACCTGCGCATGGGATATGTCGAGACCCAAAAAGCCGACTTAATTCGGGACGCACTGATCGGCGTGGCCCCGTTATTGGTCGGCGGTCTGTTCGTCGGTTATGCGGGACTGTCCAAACTGAACCTGGACGTAATCTGGTTGGGGATGTCTGCAGGCCAGGTTGAGCAAATCGGCGATTTGTTGAGGATGGTGTACGGCCAACCTGATTTCTGGTTGTGGTTTTACTTAATTTTCGTTGTGAGCAGCATGATGCTGCCGTCCGAATCAGACCGGCAGGCCTGGATGCCCATGTTTGTCTTCGCGTTGCTGTTGGTTGGCGTTGCCCTTGTCGCAGGTGCAGGTGGGTGGATGCTTGCCAACCTGGCACCGTGGGTCAACCGTCTCTTTGCAGCCAGCGCAGCGGTGTTCGGTATCAGCGTCCTCGTGCACCTTCTCCTGCTTGTGCCGGTGGTCCTTTTCAGGAAACTGCTGAATAACGTGACGGGGCTGAGAGTCGTGAGGTAGTTAAATGGTTCATCAGGATCCGCCCAGGTCTACTCATTGATCATGCCTGAAATATGGCGAATTGTTGATTTCACACAAAAAAATCGCCCAACCGATACACTAAATTTCTAAAACGGTCTGAACACCATCAACCAGAGAATAACCACTGGAATGACATATCCGACCACGACCACACCGCGGATGCTGATCGACTCGATGTGCGCCTGGATTTCCTCCGGCGAAGCGGGTTCTTCTGCAGGGAAATTCTTGTTCCCCACCATGTATGGCAGCCCGACGAGCCTGCGGAGCACTTTGAAAGTCCGTTCTGTGAACCATCCCATCCAGACCATCACCAATATCATCAAAACGATTGAGAGCCAGATCCAGATTTCACCCCAGAGACCCAGGATGAACGGCATGATCAGCCCGGTTAGACCCATCACGACGAAAGAGACCATATAAAGACCAACTGTTGTCGTTGAAAGGTCCAGCATGGCACGTATCCTGTCAAGGTTCGTTTCATGGCGGATGCGAAAGACCATCGCTGCCGCCGCGCCGTGACCGAGGAAAAATGTGACCACACCCAATACGTGCAAGAATATCAACCATTCAATTAACATGGCTCCCTCCTATGGAACTTGTCAATAAAGGTTTTTTCTTCAGCCCGTCCCAAATTGTCGATCGCCGGCATCTCCAAGACCTGGGACGATAAAACCGATGTCGTTCAGATGGCTGTCGACCGCACCGATGTAGATATCAACGTCCGGATGTGCCGTTTGAAGTACGTTTAT
>JBFGQG010000185.1:0-6932 GCA_041564295.1 Anaerolineales bacterium
CGCTGGCAGGTCAATGGTGTCCACACCGACGCCTGCCCGACCGATGACTCTCAGGCGCGGAGCCGCTTCCATCACTTGTGCAGTTACTTTGGTTCGGCTGCGGACGATAAGACCGTCATATTCGTTCAGGATTTTCAAAAGCTCGTCAGCAGCTATTCCTGTGCAGTCGTCGACCTGGGATTCGGTCAAGAGGAGAGTCTTTCCCGCTTCTTCAAGGCCGTCGGTGATCAGAATTCGATAGTTTGTCATAAGATGTCTTTTGCCCTCCATGGGCATATGGATGTTTTACCCCAGGACGTTCACGATAAATTTTCCGTATTATAGTCACAACAACGCAGATAGTTATGAATATCAGAGTTTCTGAATCATTGATCTTGCCAATCAAATCGTGTATAGTATGGATCAGCGTTTATTAATTGCAGCGTTTTTTCCCTGAAATCCTTATTAAATTTAGCCCGAAATAAATCCGTACGGAAGCTGGTGTGTTTTTAAATTTGCCGTTGGGTATCAAATGGTTCTATTTCCGATTCTCATGATAAATCAATAGTTTGTCAGAGCGCTTGCGTTATATGTAGCTAGAAAACGCGCGTTTCTATACATAACAGGAGACCCAAAATGATCAAGTTCGAAAAAAGTGTCGTGATCGACGCACCGCAAACTGCTGTTTTCGATTTTATTACGGATCTAACCAACGATTCGCAATGGCAAACCGGTGTGCAAACTGTCGAAAAGACCTCTGATGGCCCGATCCAACCCGGCACGACCTGGAAATATGTGAGCCATTTCTTGGGACGGGATGTTGAAGCACAAATCGAAGTAACGAGCTATGATGCGCCGAATGAAGTCAAATTTAAGACCATAAGCGGCCCGATTCCGTTCGAAAATACGGTTCGTTTTTCTGCTCAAGATGGAGGGACGCTGGTTTCTATCAGCGGGCAGGCGGAATTTGGCGGTTTTTTCAAACTGGCAGAAGGTCTCGTCAGTAAACAGCTCAATAAACAGATCGATAAAGACACGGAAGTACTGAAGAACCTCTTAGAAGCGAAATAGGTGTAAAGCAAACCTGGAAAAATCGCGGGCTGCGATTATTTGTCGAGTACTCGATCGTGATCCATTTTATCGATCTGTTCCAGGCAGGCGTCGTCTGTAGGATTGGGCTGGTAGGCAGAGGCAAACCAAGACTCGAGAATCTCTTTGAGTACCGCGTCAGTCGTAAGGCGCATCGACATGCAAAGAACGTTAGCGTTGTTCCACAGACGCGCTCCACGAGCGGTTTCTGCATCCGCACAAAGCGCGGCGCGGATGCCTTTCACTTTATTGGCTGCGATACTGACTCCAGTGCCCGTCCAACAGAATAGAATTCCTTCGTCAACACGGCCTTCGGCGACATCCTCGGCCACGTAACGAGCCACTTCCGGCCAGGGCGTCGAATCACCAGGTTCAGGCCCATACCAGCGTATGGTGTGGCCGCGCGACTTAAGTTCAGCAATTGCCGTTTCGACGACTGGGAGACGCTCATCTGCGCCAACGGATATTTTCATGCCCAGATTATACCCCCGGCGATAATGCCGCGCTTATCAAGCGATTCCTGCGTTCGAATTCTATCAGCCAGGCCTTCGTTCGTATGCCGTCCGGAGCACGATAGCCCCGCAGAGTACCATCCACGCCGACGAGTCGATGGCATGGCATGACGATCGTTAGTGGATTGGTAGCATTGGCGCGGCCGACTGCACGCACGGCTTTCGGATTACCGATCTCTCCAGCGATAGCACTGTAAGTGCTTGTCTTGCCATATGGCACGCGCGCGACGGCATGAAGCACGATTTTTTGAAAAGGCGTCATCAGCAAATCATCGATTGGCAGTTCAAATTCATGCCGCTTTCCAGCAAAGTAAGCTTCTAATTGTTCACGAGCGGCATAACCTCCGCTCCGAACCGGTTCGAAACCAATACGCCGGAAAGAGTCATCCCAGGCGCTGATATCCCGGCCGATTTCTATGACCAGTACGCCTTTATCCGTCGATACGATGGTGATCGGGCCTATAGGGGAATTAGCGAGTATATCAAGGTAAAGGTTTTTCATGATGAAGGGGTCTGCATTAACGAATTCTACAACGATTTGACGTTGCTAAGAAATTTGTAACGCGGCCGGGAAAGAACCTGCCTGGACAGGTCACGAACCGACATAATTCAGACGGTTAGCCTGGCGAAAAGGATCCGTTTTCCAGGAAATGCACCGTCTGCCGGATCACTTCGTCGACCCGCATAAGATAAAAATGCCCGTAGGGCACGATTTTTAGTTCTCTGTACCCGTCTACCTTCGTGCTTTCGAGACTGACCCGGCCGTCCTCATCACCGGGGATGAAATAGCGCGAAATAGGATTGTCGGGTTTGATGCCGGCGATGATCCCGAGACAGAAGTCAACCGGACCGAGCCGTTGCGGCAGGCTGTTATCCGTGACTCCGAGCTGCTGCCCGGCCGGCCCCATGATCCAACGAGCAAGAGCAAAGCGCTGAAAAGCGTCTACCAGTTCCGAACCGTTATTAGGAGGTGCAAGCATCACTGCTCGTCGAACCACGCCCGGGTGATCGATGGCGATCTGCCTGAGGATGATGCTGCCGAGGGAGTGCGTCACAAAATCGAAGACCCTTTCGTCCCCAAAACGATCCACGGCTGTGGTCCAGATCAGTTTCGCTAAATCGTCAACTGGCGCCTGGCCGGACGGATATCCGAGGTTGAAGACCCGACGCCCTGCATCCGTGAGAGCGCCTTCCATTTTACGCATCGACCAGCGTGTATGTCGTAAACCATGCAGGAGAATGACAGCCGGGTTCATGGCTGTTTGTCACCGGAAGGCAGACTTATCGTGAATCGTGTGCCTTCTCCGGGCTGGCTGTCAACCGTTATCGTTCCACCGTGCGCGCGAATGAGCTGTCGAGTGATCGCCAGTCCCAACCCGCTGCCGGAACCCGCCTGCCGCGTCCTGGCTTTGTCTCCCTTCCAGAAGCGGTCAAAAATATGCGGCAGGTCTTCGGCAGGAATGCCCTGGCCGTTGTCCTGTACGGCCAGGCATACACCATTTTCCACCAGGCTCATTTCCAATGCGATACGTCCGCCGGGTGAAGTATGCCTCAGCGCGTTGGATACAAGGTTGCCGAGTGCTTGCTGTAACCGTTCGTAATCACCGGTTACGCTGGCCTGTTCGGCGCCGGTAGGGACGAACACGTCCAGCACAACTCCAGTTTCATCGGCCTGGCCGCTGAAACTCGTCTGAACGTCTTCGAGCAGTTCCGCCAGCAGGACATTTTCCAGTTCCAGATGGAGCTGACCGGCCTCGGCGAGCGAAAGGGTCTGCAGATCGTCGACGAGGCGCGAAAGCAGCTTCGATTCATCGAGCATGCTGCGGATGTGCTCCGGAGTCGGGTCATAGACGCCGTCGAGGATCCCTTCGAGGTTTCCCTGGATCACGTGGAGCGGGTTGCGAAGTTCGTGTGCGACATCAGCAGTGAGGTTGCGTCGTTTCTCGTCAGCCTGTTCCAGTTCTTCTGCCATCCGGTTGAAAGAGCGTGTAAGCTGTCGGAAAGCTGCCCCGCCGCTCTCAGGGACTCGGGCACTTAAGTCGCCGCCTGCAACGGCATCCGCCGCGTCCATGACCTCTCCGAGCGGTGCAGCGATCCTTGTGAAAACGCGCCGGCTGGCCAGGAACAACACAATCATGAAGAACAATGAGGCCAGGCAGGTGACGCCCCGAATCGTCGCGTGCAAGTAGGTGGGTCCGGGGGGATCAAAAACAAATATTGCGAATGGAATGCCGAAAAATAAGACCGAGAGCACGGCCAGCATACCGAAAGAGAAGAGGAAGCGGAAAAAGATCTTGCCAGGCCGCCTGCTCCATGGGGGGGACTGCCGAAACCGGCGATGCATATGCAATTCGGAGAAATCTCGTTTTCTAAATGGATCAGGCATCATCAGTAAACTTATATCCGATCCCGTAGACGGTCAGGATGTAGATGGGATTTGTGCTGTCGGGTTCAAGCTTGCGCCGCAGGTTTTTGATGTGGGCGTCAATACTTCGATCATAGCCGGCGTCCGAAAAGCCGTGTAGACGGTCGAGGAGTTGCGATCGGCTAAAAGCCTGGCCTGGGTTTCGAGCCAACGTGGCAAGCAGGTTGAACTCCGTGCGGGAGATCTGTATGGATTCGCCGGCCCGGGTAACACTGTGCCCATCGAGGTCGATTTCCAGGTCTGCGGCGCGGATCACAGCTGCATTGTAATCACTCCCCTGCACACGGCGCAGCACAGCTTTGACCCGCAGCACCAGCTCGCGGGGCGAGAATGGCTTGGTGACGTAGTCGTCCGCTCCGAGCTCGAGGCCGATCAGCCGGTCTGTTTCGTCTGAACGGGCTGTCAGCATGATGATCGGGATATTCGCAGTACGCCGGAGTGCGCGGGTTACGTCAAGCCCGTCAATGCCCGGCAGGTTGAGGTCGAGGACGATAAGGTCGGGTTTTTCACTGCGGGCGAGTGACAATCCGGTTGACCCATCAGGAGCGGTTAACGCCCGGAAGCCGGCTTTTTCTAGATAATCCTGGGCCAGCCGGGCGATTTTGGGTTCGTCTTCAACGATCAGAATGAGTTGTGACATAGGCGGAGTCCTGTAATGATGGATTCTACCGCAGGTGGGGTGGGGGAATCTGCAGGCGCATCGGCCGGTGCGCCTGCAGTTGTATCTCTACGCGGCAGTCGACGGAAAGTTTTCGTCCATTTGAGGATCGTCGACTTCAGTATGCCAGCGGTCGTGGGTCTCCTTCCAATGTTTCAGGCGTTCTTCCCGGCCGTGGCCCCAGGGTCCATTGGGGTGACCTCGAAATCCCGATATGCGAAAGACCACCCGCAGAAAAACGCCGATCACCAGCAACCAGAAAAAGAGTTTGAGGAGGCCGAAGCCCCAGAAGAAGGGGAAGAACCAGAAAACCGGCCCTGTGAAGTTCTGAGGCATGTTTTCCGGCCGGGCGAATTCTCCGGCAGCGCCCTGAGCGACGCCCATCTGGAATGCAGCGAAACTGACGATTGTCAGGGCGGCGAATATGAGGATGACGGTCAGAAGCCCGCCGTAACGGTTATTGCGAAACATGGTTTGATCTCCTTTCGTTTTCTGTTTGCCATGATTCTGGCAAAAACCTGTGAAAGGATTATGAACATGTAGGGGAAATGTTGTGAAAATTACTCGTTTTCGAGCATTGGAATGACTTCCTCGACCACGTTCAGCTGCAGATCGTCCGTGCCGATCCCGTCAAAGGGATTCTCAAGATGGTCCTGCACATTATCCAGGCTGACGAGCACAAAAGCGTAGAGTCCAGCGAAGACATAACCGATGATTGGATAATCAGGATAGTCGATGTTGGCGAAGTGGGGGCCGAAGATCACGGGAAACAGGTTCAAGAAAAGGCGGGTGAATGCGCGCAGCGAGATCGGCGTCCGGTATTGGGCGATGTTGCTCATCTTTTCGTATTCGACGATGATGTCCCTTAAGTATTCGTTCGCACGGGAGATGTCATTTAAGGAGGCTTTTTGTGCCCGTAAGGCTTCAATTGAGTCGGAAAACTCGGAGAAGATCTCGAAAGTCCGGCTCCTGCCGGTCTTTTTGGCATCGTAGTCTTTGCTGTGAAGGGAGTTCGCAACTGCGTCCAAGAGTTCTTCGATGAGCGCCCTGGCGCGCTTTGAGCCGCCTTCTGCGGCCGGATTCCAATCACGGTGTGCATAGAAAAGGGCGATCGCATTGCCTTTTAGCCGGGCGAAGGCCTGCAAGGCGTCCTCGCGCATCCGGTAGGCACTGTTGATGGAGAAAACGAGCGGAAAAACGACGGCGAGCCCCAGCAGGTCGATCGGGAGGTCGGCGACGAAGTCGAACCGGCGGCTCAAATAGGTGGACAGGATTGCCAGCCCGGTAATGACGAGCGTGCGGTGGTTGATTATTTTGATGAAATTGCTGATCGTTTCCATTGGGTTTCCACCTTCGATCGTAATAGCTGGATTCTAACTCAAGCAGGTACGCTCTGTGGGCTGTTTTTTCGTATACCTGATCGCTCTATAAATCAAAAAGGGCCTGCATTTGAAATTTGCAGGCCCTTTTGGTTTGTTTAAAACAATTGAAAGTGGTCCGGGTTGTTAATAATTCGTCGTCATATCTATCATCCCACGTTCTCTTGCAATTTGGTCGCAGCGGTGGAAGACGAGGATTGCAACGATGCCGAATGCAATGGATAGTCCAACGAGGATGCCCAGGAGCGTGCCGTTGCTCAGGTTCGCCAGCGTCGGAAAAGCCTGTGCGACTTCCCCGACGAGGGAACGCCTGATAAGTTCGAGCCAGTACGTGATCGGCATGGCGTATCCGATGGGGCGGAGCCATCCGGGGAGGACTTCCAGCGGGAAAATTGCGCCGCTGAAAAGGTAGAGCGCCCCGGCCACGCCCTCGCCGATGAACCAGACGTGGTTGGCAATCAGCAGTGTGATCCCTGCCAGAATGAGACCCATCATAGAAAGCATGACCACACCGATGAACAGTGTCAGGAAAAACAGCGGCCAATTGACCAGACCAATCTCCAGAGGGAGTTCAAGAAATAAGACGCCCGCCAGCAGGATGACGACGACGGAAATCGAGCCCATGATGAAGCGCGCAATGCCGCGACCGAGAAGGTAGGCCGGGATGCTCAGCGGGGCGACGTAGATGTACTTCAACGTCTTGTAGTGTTCGCGGTCCTCAATCACGGCCCAGGAGATGCCCGCCATGATCGCACCGACGTACTGGTAGAAGGCGTTGCCTAGGTAGATGTAAGGGAAGACGGGGGACTGGAAATTTGACTGCGTGATGATGCTGTACATCACGACCAGGATTGCAGCACTGGCCAGCGGCTTGATGATGGCATAGATAG
>JBFGQG010000186.1:0-6927 GCA_041564295.1 Anaerolineales bacterium
GCCTCGAGTACAGTTCGTGCGAAAGTTCCCGAAAACGTTCAATACCGACCACTGGCCGGGGCTCATCAAGGACACGCTCGCGAAAGCGGACCTGTCCGTTGAGGCGGTGGACTGGTTTCTCTTCACTCAATTGAACCTCCGCACGATTGAGAAAATGATGGAAATTCTTGACCAGCCTATAGAAAAAACACATTGGGTCATGGACAAATACGGTTATACAGGGTCCGCCTGCATTCCGATGGCCTTGGACGACCTGCTGGCAACCGGCCGAGGACCAAAAAACGGCGATCTGGTCGTGTTCTGTGCGAGCGGCGGCGGGATCTCATTTGCAGTTTCCGTCTGGAGGTGGGGCGGATGGTAATCGGCGATTACCTTGCCAGGCGTGCGCTGTATTCACCAAATCAGGCTGCCATCGTCGATGCCGGAAAAGACCCGGTTTTGCGTCTGACATACTTCGCCTTCAATGAGCGTGCAAACAAGCTTGCGAACTGGCTTAAGTCAGAGATAGGCGCCGGTTACAAAGATCGCATCGCAGTC
This sequence comes from Anaerolineales bacterium, assembly GCA_041564295.1. GTDB lineage: Bacteria > Chloroflexota > Anaerolineae > Anaerolineales > JABWBV01 > DATDOR01. The sequence continues at coordinate 538 of JBFGQG010000186.1, forward strand.
CTCGCACGCGACGGTATCGAGCATCTAGATTTGTTTTTTGCCTGTTCCAAGCTGGGCGCCATCCATACCGCTTTAAATTGGCGGCTTCACTGGAAAGAAACCGTCCGGATCTTACAGCAGACTACCCCGAAACTGCTCGTTTACGACGCTGAATTCGAAGGCTCAATAGATGAGATCCGTAGATTCACCGGCAACGTCAGACAGGTTTCCATGGCAGACCTGGAAAAGGCGATGGCGGATTCGCTCACCGAGCCGGTGACGTACCCGGCGCTCGAGCCTGAAGATATCGCGGCGCTGATCTTTACTGGAGGAACGACGGGTCTGCCTAAAGCAGCACAGGTATCGCACAGGATGATCGCCTGGAACACCTTGAACACGATCATCCACGATCTCCATCATGACGACGTATATTTGAATGTGTTCCCGTTATTTCACACCGGCGGGTTGTTTGTTTATACGCTGCCGAATGTGATCCTGGGCGGAAAGACGGTCCTTGTGCGAGAATTTGATCCTGAAAAGATTCTGTCCACGCTGGAAGAGGAAGGCGTCACCATATTTGCCGGTGTGCCGACGATGTACCAGATGCTCACCCAGGTGCCGAATTGGGCAGATGCAGACCTTTCTGCGCTGCGGTTCTGTACTTCTGGTGGAGCGCCGCTGCCCGTCCAGCTGGTCGAGCAGTACACACGCGAAAAAGGTGTGAAATTCAAGCAGGGCTTCGGTATGACAGAATTCGGACCGGGTGTTTTTGCGTTGGCCCCAGAGGACGCGGTGCGGAAGGCCGGCTCGATCGGTCACCCGAACTTTTACGTGCAGGCCGCAATTATGGATGAAGATGGACGCCTGCTCGGCCCGAATGAAGTCGGCGAACTGGTGCTCAAAGGCCCTTCGTTCTCATCCGGCTACTTCAACGACCCAGATGCATCCGAAGATGTCGTTGATGAACTTGGTTTCTTTCACACCGGCGACCTTGCGAAATACGACGAGGACCAATATTTCTATATTGTGGACCGTAAAAAAGACATGTTCATCAGCGGTGGGGAAAACGTTTACCCGGCTGAAATCGAGAAAGAGATTTACGATTTTCCTGGTGTGCTTCAGTGTGCCGTTGTGGGTCTGCCTGACGAGCATTGGGGGGAAGTAGGGCATGCCTGTGTCGTGTTAAAGGCAGGGTATGAAAGGGATGAAGCCGGGTTATTGTCGTTCCTGCAGGACAGATTAGCGAGGTTCAAAGTCCCCAAAGGAGTCACTTTCATGGAGGCACTCCCCATTTCAGGCGCAGGAAAGATCTTGAAAAGGGAGTTAATCAATCAATTGACCACAAAAGAAATTTAGTTCGAATCCCCATCCTGGCCTGTACGGTGTAACCCCGCAGTAACTTTAGAATGCTAGAAATGAGGATAATTTTCAACTCAAAATGGAGGTAGAAGATGAATTCAAGCAAAAAACTGACACTTGTTTTGTCTGTTTTCCTGCTGCTTGCCCTTGTGCTCGGTGCCTGCCAGTCAGCGACCCCTGCGGCGACGGATGAACCGGTGCCAACTGCTGAAGAGGTCACGGAAGAACCGACCGCAGAGCCGACGGAAGAGCCAATGGAACCGACGGAAGAACCAATGGAACCGACCGAAGAACCCCTGGGTGAGCCGCTCAAAATCGGCGTCATTTCAGACCTTTCCGGTGCCCTCGCGCTGTTTGGGAATGAAATGTGGGAAGGTTTCCAGCTGGGTCTGCAGTACGCCACGGATGGGACGCTGGTCGCCGGTAATCGCCCGATTGAAATCATCCTGCGTGATGATACGAGCGATGTCGAAGCCGGTACTTCGGCAGCCCGCGAATTAATCGAAGCAGAAGGTGTGGAGATCCTTGTCGGAAACACCAGTTCCGGTGTGGCACTCCAGGTACAGCAGATTGCTGATGAAAACGACGTGATTTACTTTGCCGCGCCTGCCGCATCGGCAGATATCACTGGCGCGAACTGGAATCCGTCCACATTCCGTGTATGCAGGAACGCAGCCCAGGATGGTCTGACGATGGCTGCCTGGTCTGTAGAAAATATCGGCACCGACTACCTGATCCTCGCAGAAGATTATGCGTTCGGCCAGGCCACGGCTGCTGGTTTTCAGGCTTCCTTCGGTGCTCTAGGCGCTTCCTTCCTCACAGAAGAACCGATCTACGCACCTAGCGACACGAATGATTTCACGCCATACATCCAGCAGGTTCTTGATCTCCAGCCCGACGGATTGATCCTGATCTGGGCTTCGAATACCAGCGGTGTGCTCCTATATGAGCAGCTGACCAGCCAGGGCGTTACCGAATCGATCCCGTTCATTACCGGTTTCTCTTCGAATGACCTGGTTGCCCTGCTTGATCCCGGCAACATCGGCTCGACAGGCCTGGTTGTTTACCACTACACGCTGCCTGAGACTGAAGCCAATGATTGGATGGTCGAGCAGTATAACGAGCAGTTTGGCGGCAACCCGGACCTGTTCAGCGAATGTGGTTTTGCTACTGCCCAGGCGATCGTTGCGGCGTTGAACGCCACCGGTGGAGACACGAGTTCGGATGCGCTGCGCGGTGCTCTGGAAGGCCTGTCCTTCGATGGCCCGAAAGGCACATACACCATCCGTGCGGAAGACCACCAGGCTTTGGCCTCGATGTACATCGTCACATTAGTGAGCGTGGATGATCCGGATCAGAAATTCTTTGAGCTTGTCGAAGAGATCTCTGGTGAAACCAGCGCACCGCCCTGCACTGCTGAAAACTGCCCGTAATTTCTGCAGACAAACGAATTCAATTCGTTGATAATGTAAGCATGTAGGAATAAAGACAGGTAGACCGGTAGCCAGCCGGTCTACCTGTCTGAAGTTCATTAAGATTTATGAGTCCACAATGACAGCTTTGCTCGAAACGCGATCATTATCCCGGCATTTCGGCGGCCTAAAAGCGGTTGATAATGTCAACCTGAAAGTCATGGAAGGCCATTTCCATTCGATTATTGGTCCGAACGGTGCCGGCAAGACGACTTTATTCAACCTGCTGTCCAGCGCTATGAAGCCGACTTCAGGAAAGGTTTTCCTGCGGGGGGTAGAAATCACGAACATGCCTGCACACAGAATGGCGCACCTGGGCATAGGGCGCTCGTTCCAGATTACAAATATCTTCCCCAGCCTGTCTGTATTAGAAAACGTTCGCCTGGCAGCTCAGGCGTTGGGAAATGACAACTTTCGTGTTTTCAAGCCAATTGAAAATTTCAAAGCTTATGGAGAAAAGGCCTACGCAGCAATTGAAGCGGTCGGTATGAAGTCGTCAGCAGCCATGCCTGCGCTTGCACTCAACCACGGTGAAAAACGAAAGCTGGAGCTCGCAATCCTTCTTGCCCAGGATCCTGAAATCTTACTTCTAGATGAGCCGACCGCAGGCCTCGCTTCAGAAGCGGTGCCGGAATTCATGGCGATGATCGACCGCGTGCGGAGTGAAGGGGAGAAAACGGTCGTCCTCGTGGAACATAATATGAATGTCGTGATGTCCCTATCGGATCGGATATCTGTAATGCATCAGGGAAAATTGCTCGCAGAAGGAACGCCACAAGAAATCGCGGCTGATCCGGAGGTCCAGAAAGCTTACCTTGGTGAACTTTATGCGGGTTTCGAAAGCCCTTCTTGATCGATACGATCCATGACTCAGAATATCCTCAGTGTTGAAGCAGTCCATACTTTTATCGGCCAATTCCATATCCTGGAAGGTGTATCGTTCGATGTTCCTGAAAACAGCATCACTGCGCTCCTCGGTCGAAACGGTGCAGGAAAGACAACCACGCTTCGAACGATCATTGGCCTGAACCCGCCGTCGTCCGGCCAGATTAGCTTCAACGGGAGAGAGATCCAGGGTAAACCAGCTTTCGATATTGCCAGGATGGGGATCGGCTTTGTACCGGATTACAGGGCAATTTTCAAGCAACTTTCTGTCGAAGAAAACCTTAAAATCGCTGAACGCGTGCCGGGTGAACTTCAAAAAAACATCCCGTTCATATTCGATATATTCCCTGACCTGGAAAGATTGTTTTATTGGCCGGGAGGGCAACTTTCCGGGGGGCAGCAGCAAATGCTGGCGGTAGCAAGAGCGCTCGTGCCGGACAACCGTCTCCTTTTGATCGATGAACCGAGTGAGGGTCTCGCACCGGTGATAATTGAGCAAATGATATCGGCGATCCGCCAGTTGAGCACGAGTACAACCGTATTACTGGTCGAACAAAACTTTCATGTGGCCAGTAAGCTGGCCGAATATTACGTCATTATTGAAGATGGACTTTCCGTTCATATGGGGGAAATGGAAAATCTGGTCAATGATCCTGCTTTGATCAAGAAATATCTGGGTGCGAGCTGATTACAGCGATGAGGACAGGATGACGACGACAGCAGCTCCATTACGCGCAAACATTTTCAAGCAATCATTATTGGTCAGCGGTTTATTCGTGCTGGCAGTGATTGTAATCAACTTCATATTCTTCGAGCCCAGCACGATCGCCGTTGTGCTGTTATCAGGTCTCTACCAGGGGATGTTATTTTTCCTGGTGGCTTCCGGAATGTCGATCGTATTTGGCCTGCTTGACGTCCTGAATCTGGCTCAGGGATCATTTTTCATGCTCGGGGCGTATTCAGGTTTTGCCATTTATACGGCCCTGCCGGAAGGGACTCCTATCGGCGTTCGTTTTGTTGCAGCATTAGTGGGCGCGACTGTTTTTGGCGCTGTTTTGGGTGCAGGGACGGAATATGTGCTCCTGCGCCCGCTGTATGCACGCCCGATTTTCCAGATTGTCCTGACTTTCGGGTTGGGTACGGCGATCGACGAAATCGTCCGGGCAATCTATGGTCCGGCAGGCCTCGTCCCCGTTTCCCCTCCACAGTCATTGTCGACGACATTTTCCGTACTCGGTGGTCGATTTGAAACATACCGGCTCTTCATTATCCTGGTCGGTTTCTTATTAATGGTCAGTATTTCGATACTCCTGCAACGCACGCGTCTTGGAATCATCATCCGGGCAGGTGTGCAGGACAGCCAGATGGTGGAAGCGCTCGGTATCAATGTGCGGCGAATATTTACGCTCGTGTTTGTTTTAGGAACTGCCGTTGCTGCACTCGGTGGCATGACCGCTGCCCCATTCCTGGGAGCATATCCTTCTATGGGTGGGCAGTTCTTGCTGACCGCGGTGATCGTAATTGTGATCGGTGGCATGAGCAGTTATGAAGGGACTGCGATCGCATCGATTCTGGTCGGCCTGATCCGGGCAACCGTCGAACAAATTTCTCTCCAGTTCTACAATACACCTATCCTGGCGAGTGTATCGATACTGATTTTCATGGTTGTCGTACTGCTTGTCCGCCCAACCGGATTGTTTGGAAGGGAATAACGATGATGAACCTGACAAAACGCAGTCCGATCACCGCAATCACAGTCCTGTTCTTTATTTTCTTGCCATATCTTTGGGCGATGTCGACCGGTGCGCCCGATGAATCATTGACAGGACTGGCGCGCCTTCACAGCCGGGCCGAGTCGGTCTACTGCGAGGATGGCCTTACGGTCCCCGGGATGGTATTGATCGGCGAGACTGCTTTGTTTGCAGGATTCGTGATTTTATTGCGCCGGCGGAGGCCAACCAATAAGGCGCTCCATGCGCTAGCAGAGCAAGGCGCATACATGCTCTCGTTCATGGTGCTGTTTGCAGTTCCGTTTATCATTGCGTGGAATACGGATTCTTCGGTGTGCAGCCGCGGTCGCGCCTTTTTTTGGGAATCGATCTTTATCGACGTTTTCATCCTTTCGATCCTGGCCATCAGTTACAACCTCTTGTTCGGTTTCACAGGCATCGTATCTTTTGGCCATGCCGTGTTTTTTGGATTCGGCGCCTACACGGTCGGCATGCTGATCAAGCATGCGGGATGGCCCTGGTGGGGTGCAGTATTAGCAGCGTTATTGATCGGCGCTGCGATTGCTCTCATCCAGGGAGTCGTCGGCCTCAGGATCAAAGGCCTGTATTTTTCACTTTTCACACTTGCATTCGCGGAAGTATTCTTTTTACTTGCTGGAAACCGTATCATGGTCAACCTGACCGGCGCGGAAGACGGTTTCACATTTGCAGTTCCAGACTGGTTGAACGCTACACGAAATCGCCTTTTCTTCTATTACCTTACTTTGCTGTTCCTCGTGCTTGCTTTTGTGATGGTCCGCAGATTGATGGATTCGCCTACAGGCCAGGTGCTCAAGGCTGTGCGTGATAACGAACCGCGCGCACAAATGATTGGCTACAACACCTTTCAGTACAAGTTGTTCTCTCTGGTGCTTGCTGGTGTGATGGCGACCGCGGCTGGTGTACTGCGGGGCATCGTATTAAAA
>JBFGQG010000187.1:0-6918 GCA_041564295.1 Anaerolineales bacterium
ACGTTCAACCCCGGCTGGGACCAGGGGGCGCAGCCGCTCGAGTCGTTCCAGGATGTCCGCCAGATTCAAAAGAGCCTGAAGAGCGCCGGGTTGGACCTGGTGCACGAGGCCGATGAATCAACCACCGGCCCGGCCAGCCTGATGCTCTTCGACCCGGACGGGAACCCCATCCTGATCGACCAGCATGTCTAGTTAATGAAACGACCCGCCGTGAAGGCGGGTCGTCTTCTCCAGGCACAACTGCAGATCAGGAAACGGTCGCGCGCTGCCAGGGCCACGCGCCGACCGTGATATTCCGCCGGTTAAAAAAGACGACGGCAAGCGTGAAAGCTGCCAGGATAACGCTCACCAACACGGCCACGTCGCCTGCCTGCTGGCCTTCACTGAAGGCGGTGGCGGTTGCATTGTAATAGGTGAACAGGCTGAGGTAGCGCAGGTTCTCCACGGATTCCACCTGCCCTGCCAGGTTGCCGGCAAAGTAGCTTACCAGCACGATCACCGTTCCAATGATGGAAGCGATCCGCCGCCGGGGGGTGAACGTCCCCAGGAATATGCTGACCATACCCAGCGCAAATACCACCGGCCAGGCCGATAATAATGTCAGGATGATGTCGGCAGAATTGATATCGATCTCCGCAATAATCTGATCTTGAATGGACAGGAACACACCTGCCGACGCCAATCCTGCCACGAGCAGGATGATGAACAGGCCGAGGCCGTGGCCGATCGCCTTGACGGTCACAATCTGCCAGCGCGGTACAGGCAGCGTCACGACCATTTCCAGGCGACCGTCATCCTCTTCGCCTGCCAGCGTGCCGGTCCCATCGAGGACAGCGTAAATGGACAGGATAACGGGGATCAGTGACAGCACGGTCGATGCCACCCAGTCCTCGAATGTGCCGAAACTCATCCCCATGGCCTGGTAGATCGGCAGGTCGAGGATTTCCTGGAACCCTTCGAGCTGGCTTTCGAAGGACGGGTACAGCCCCACGTAGATGGAAGGCAGCATCGACAGACCGATCGACCAGCCGATAATCGCCCCGCGCCGGAACTTCAATTCCTGTAATAGCAGCCTAAACATGGTTCGCGCCTCCATTCCCCCTGCCGTAGTACGCCAGGAAAATCTCTTCCAGGCTGAGGTTTTGTGTTTCGATATCGTTGATGCCGAACGCTGCCGCCTTTGTCATGACTTTTGCAAGGTTACCGGTCACTTCCAGTGATACGCTCTGCCCTGTCCGCCCAGTTTCAGTTACGCCGGACTGGTCGAAGGCGCCGGGAGGCGGCATTGTCTCAAAGATCATCGTCAGGCGGTTCAGCCGTTGGGCGAACAGGTCTTCTACCCGTTCGGTCGCCACAAGCTGCCCGTCACGGATGATGCCGACTCGATCACAAACCGCCTGCACTTCCGGCAGAATATGGGAGGAAAAGAAGACAGTTTTTCCTTCTTTTTTGACCTCTCGTACCATCTCCATAACAGTCTGCTGCACGAGGGGGTCGAGGCCGCCGGTCGGCTCGTCGAGAACGAGCAGTTCCGGGCGGCTCATGAACGCGGCAACAACGCCTACCTTCTGCTTATTCCCACGCGAGTAGTTTCCGATCTTCCTGCTGGTGTCGAGGTCCAGCCGTCTTGCCAGCTCGCGCCAGTATCCCTTTGTGCCGTTGTCGCCGCGCAGGTATTCGTACATTTCGAAGAACTGGTCGGCCTTCATGTTGGTGTACAGCGCAAGCTCACCAGGCAGGTAGCCGACGTGTTTCCGCAATTTGACACCGTGTTCGCGGCAGTCCAAGCCGAAGATCGTTGCGCTCCCCGAAGTGGGCCTGATGACGTCCAGCAGCACACGCTGCGTGGTGGTCTTGCCTGCGCCGTTCGGGCCAAGGAAGCCGAACGTTTCCCCTTTCCGCACCGTCAAATTGACGTCCTTGATGCCCCGGTGTTTGCCGTAGTAGACGGTCAGGTCCCGGGTCTCGATGACATTCTCATTCATGGAATGCTCCTTCAGCTTTATTAAATCTTTGTTGCTGCCATCTCTCGAGAATTTTTGGAAATTCTTTTTCGAGAAAGACATAAAAATCCAGCATCTCTCCAAGCCGTGCCTTTCGTTCGTTCGAAAAAGGCTCCAACAACCCGAGTCCGCGCTCGGCCAATTTGCGAAAGGCAGTGATCTGCTCATATTGCTGCTGCATGGTGTTTTGCCATACGCCTTCAGCAATGCGATAGTAGTCCCGTCGTATTCCCGGCAGGCTGATGCGATGCACAAGGTTGAGCTGCATCAACGTGCGGGTGGCCGTGCTGACAGTACTCTTGCTCACCTGCAAATCTTCAACCAGGTCGTTCATGGTCTGGTGCGGGGGATCGGCGATCAACAGCCAGCCGAAAATGCGCCCCGCGGTTCGGGATAAGCCCGCGTTTTCAAAATGGATGGCGACATCTTCGGCATACTGGCGGCTTTCTTTATTAGACTTCAAAGGGAAATCTCCTTGCTCAACGCCACACGAAGGACTTTTTTATCATGTGCAGTTTGTTCTGTCAAGACAGAACAAACTGCACATGATCGTTTCCCCGAAAGCGGGAAGCTTTTATGAAGTGACTCGGACATCCTGTTCAAACGGAAATAATACAACCCTTTAATTCCTGTATCACTTTTTGAGGATAGAATATATTGTGAATTTTATAACAATAATATGGTTAATGAGCCACTACACTTAAAGGAGGCTTTTAATGAATACAACGCCCGGAAAATTGAAGTTTTCTGAGTGGTTCGACAGGACCGATCGCACTATCACCCACCTGATGGCGGCTCACGGCCTGACCGTGCTCCGGATCGGTCTGGGGATCGTGTTCTTCTGGTTTGGTGCGCTGAAGCTCTTCCCCGGCGCCAGCCCGGCTGAAGCGTTAGTAAGGAACACGATTTATTTCATCGATCCGGATATCTTCCAGCCGGTGCTCGCCGTCTGGGAGATGCTGATCGGCCTCGGCCTGATATTCGGCATCTACATGCGTCTCACCCTGCTGCTCCTCTTCGCCCAGATGGGCGGCACGGCCATGCCGCTCGTGGTTCTACCGGAAGTCGTCTGGAGGGACTTTCCCTTCGTGCTGACTATGGAAGGCCAGTACATTATCAAGAACCTCGTCATCATTGGTGCGGCTCTTTCGCTGGGCGGCACGGTCCGCGGCGGGCGCCTGGACCCGGATCCGCAGTAAGCGAAACCATGGCAAGTTTTATGCAAGCCGCTGCATCAACATACTGCCGCCCCCGGTAGTTTCCTGTCCAAGTGAGCTGCATAAAACTAGCCAGGTTTTAATCAACTATCTCCCGAATCATCCGTTCCGCCACGGACACGAGTACCGGGTTCGTCTGCCTGTAATACGGGATGATCATTAATGCCTGCGACAGCGCCCAGCCGCGCCCTCGCATCCAGGCGGCATCATCGACATCAAGCGCGTCTCGAAAAACCTGCCTGGTTTCTGCCGTCAGAACGCTCCAGGCTCCTATAAGGTCGCAGGCCGGATCGCCGACGCCCAGCGTCCCGAAGTCGATCACAGCACTGATCCGGCCGTTTTCGACCAGCAGGTTCGTGGGGATCAGGTCGCCGTGCGTCCAGACGGGCGGTTCTTCCCAGGCAGGCGCACGAAGTGCTTCTTCCCACAGCGCAAATACCCGTCCGGTGTCTACAGCACCATGCAGGGCCGCGATGGCCTGGCGTGTATTTGAATCACGTGCATCCAATCTGGCGCCGCGGCCAGGCGGCAGCGGGCCGTCGAAATCGAGTTTCCGCATGGCGTCTACAAAATCTGCAAGGTCCAACGCAGCCTGGTACGGGTCCAGGCTGCCGAATTGGGTGGCATCGCTGCCTTCCATCCAGCGGTAGACAGCCCAGTGGAATGAATATCCCTCGCCGGGCAGACCCTCCTCCAGCGGCACAGGGATCGCCAGGGGCAGAAGCGGCGCAAGCCGCGGCAGCCACTCCAGTTCCTTCCGGATCTGCCCGGCCGAACCGGGGAGGCGCGGCAGTCGGACGACCAGGTCGTCGCCCAGCTTGAAAAGCGCATTGTCCGTGCCGGCCGACGGCACCGGCATGAGGGCCAGGTGTGACCATCGCGGCATCTGGGCGGCGAGAAGTTCCCTCACCAGGGATGCGCTGATTTCCGTTTCATTTTCATGCATTTTTAGAAACGGCATTCGGGGTCCTCCTACGATAGTTGTGAAATTCTGCCTCATAGTTTTGAACGATCTCGACGGCCTTCTGCACACCGTTCTCTGAACGAATGGTCTCGCCTAACGCCGCCGCCCTTGCCTGCAAACCGGCGTCAGTGGTTGCTGCGTCGATGGCTTCGGCGAGATTCCTGGCGTTCATACGGCGGACGCCGTTGATGCGCACACCCACACGTGCTTTGACAATCACATCCGCCCAGGAAAACTGATCGCCGCCGAACGGAACAAGGATATTCGGCACGCCCGCGCGCAGTCCCGAAGCAGTCGTGCCTGCCCCGCCGTGATGAATGACTGCCGCCATTTGCGGAAACAGCCAGGCATGCGGCGCTTCATCAATGAACAACACCTTTTCAGATGCCGGCATGTGCGCGATCCCTCCCCAACCGGTCTGCAGGATACCTCTCCGGCCAGTAATTTCCAGCGCTTCCAAGGCTGCCCGGGTCAATCTTACCGGATCGCGATAGTTCATGCTGCCGAACCCGATGTAAACCGGCGGCGGTCCGTTTTCAAGAAACCTCGCTAAATCCTCGGGAGGCTGCCACCCGGGAGGTTCGTCCAGAAACCAGTAGCCCGTGACGCGCTGGTGCTGGTCCCAATCCGCTGGTTTGGGAATCAGCGCCGGGCTGTACCCCAGCAAGTACGGAATGTGTAATCCACGGGCAAAATCAGTGGCTTCCCCGGCTGAGCGCCAGGGTTGAAGCCTCAGGCGCTTGCGCCAATCATTCATCATTTTGCCCCCGAAACGCCACAGGAACCGCAGCATAAACTGATGCGTCAGCAAGTTGTACCCGCCGCCGAGGGAAAAACGAAACGGCAGCCAGAACATGGGCATCGCTCGCGTCGGGGAAAATGGGAAAAGATGAGCAAAGACCCCCGGTTTTCTATGGAGGGCAGCCAGTTCCAGCGCGCCCATGCCTGTACTGCTCTGGATCAGGAGGTCCGATTCCAGGGCAGCCTGCCATGAGTCGTCCTGCGCCTGCTGCATGCCTTCCGTAATGAACTTTAGCACAGCCGGGAGCGTGCGAAGACCTCCGACGGTCAGCCCGATTTTCCGAGACGCTTCCTGCGGGTTGAAACGCACGGGTACGGCCTCCACCCCATACGATCGGATCCAGTCTGCAAATAACTGTGGGGCTGCGAGTGTGACTGTGTGCCCCTCTTCCTGGAGCCCGACGGCCAGTCCAAGATACGGCTGAACGTCTCCACGCGAGCCGAGGGTGGATATAACGATTTTCATAATCCAATTATAAAAACGAAAACCCGCCTCGCGGCGGGCTGATCCAATCAGCTGTTTCGAAACGGCTGCATAACCTGGCCAGGTTGAACTTCAAACGTAGGAAAACGGCAGCTCGATCAGGTCGATGCCATGGGATCCCCCAGCAGGAGACGATGCTGCCAGCAGGGTGATCAAGGCTAAAACGATCAAAATCAAGATGAGCTTTTTTCTTGCGGCATTTGTGGCGTACATGATCTCCTCCTATCAGGATTTCATTCGTTTTGAATGTTTACTGTCTCTTCGATCAAAGGATACATGGTAAAAATGGTGAGGTCAGTTATCCAGCAGGCTGTAAGCTGTGAAATAGCTTACAGCCAGTCCGGTCAGGTTAAATGCCACAAACCGCATGAACACACCGGTACGCGCATGAATAAACAGAAACAGCTAACTCTTTCCCATGAAACTCACTCTCTTCGGGGCAAAATGCCTGTGTGCAGCAACCTGAAAGGCCGAAGTTACTAAAAGTAAAAAACCAGTCCCCCGGTGATGATTCCTGCAACAATCATCAGGGCCAGAGCGCGGAATACCGGGCGGCGAAGCTCCGGAGAGCCAGAAAAATAAGTTATGGCACCTTTTGAGAAGGTGTTCATCAACACGGCAATAATTACAGCTGCCCCTGCTACGTCCAGAGATAACTGAGCGTTCGTCGCCAGCCGGGTAACGCTGAGCGTAATGGCATCTACATCGGTCAGACCGGTGAGAATACTCGCCAGGTACACGCCGGACGACCCCAGAAAAGTCTGGGCATATTCCACGATTACCAGGACAATGGCGAACAAAATGCCGAACTTGATCGCCGTCGATAGCTTAAGCGGATTGGTGATATTGAACTCCGGAAAGACGGATGGCTGATCCGTCTCAGGGCTTTTTTGAACAAAGAAAACAAATACCAGGCCGGCAACGAGCATCGCGGCTAACGGTATGAGCACTCTAAGCGCAAGAGGAGGATAAATAACAAGAATTAATAGCAGTACGCGAGGAATCATTACGGTGGATGCGAGAACAACGGCACGTGCATAGTGCAATACCATATGGGGATATTCACGGCTGGCGGAAGAAAAACTGATTGTCGTGGCTGTGCTGCTGGCCAATCCGCCAAGAATACCGGCGAGATTGATCCCCCTCGTCGGGCCTAAAATTTTTATCAGCACATAGCCGCTGAATCCAAGACCCGAAACGAATACGACCATTAACCAGATCTGAAAAGGATTTAATAACCCGAGGGGGTCCAGGGTCCGGTTGGGAAGCAAGGGCAGAATAACGGCAGCCACGAGAGCGAATTGAAGCGTTAAATGAATATCTTCAAGGCTCATATCGCGGATAAATTCATGCAGCCTTCCTTTCAATACCAGCAAGAGAGAGGTAACGACAGCGAGGGCAACAGCAACGATCGCATGGTCGCCCATCACCAGCACGCCAAAAAGAAAC
>JBFGQG010000188.1:0-6906 GCA_041564295.1 Anaerolineales bacterium
ATGATGCCGTTGTGTGCGCTGATGAGCCGGGTAGTTTCCCCGGTGCTCACATCCCAGATATGCAGAGTCCCGTCCGCGCCGCCCGTCGCGGCCTGGATGCCATCCGGTGACCAATCCACCACGTTCAATCCGGAGGTGAATGCCGCTGCAGGCCCGGATGAGAGGCGCCTCAATTCCTGTCGGGTTGCCAGATTCCAGGCACGCAGCGTGTTATCCTGCCCGGATGAGAAAAGCACGCCGCCGGGAGCGAATACCAGTCCGGAAGTTGGCCCGGAATGCCCTGAAAAGACCCCTTCCGAGGAAAGAGATCGATTCGTTTCGTTCGCTGTTGCAGGATTGATGAGTTCTATGGTGTACGGTGTGCCGCCTGCAAGGGCGATATATTCGCCGTCCGTTGACCAGGCGATGGTACTGATCGCGTACAATGTCCCATAAATGCCAAGTTCTTTCAGGGCAAATGCCGGCGTCAGTTCCCATATCCGCAGAGTCCGGTCCAGCCCGCCGGAGACCGCGCGTGCTCCGTCTGGAGACCAGCGGACGGCATTGATCCACCCGTCCTGCGCCAGGAAAGATGCATAATTCTCACCGGTGACTCCGTTAGTGACTGAAATTGACCCGTCGAATTCGCCGATCAAGATTAATTCGGAGCCAGGATGCCAGTCGAGGGCATAAACTGCGCTGGTATGGGCCTGAATCAGGCTGTTGCGGAAAGTTGCGGTATTCCAGACGCGGATCGTCTCATCGTCGCCGCCCGAGGCTATTCGAGCGCCGTCCGGTGACCAGGCAAGCGCGCGGACCTCAGCGGCATGCCCTGCGAGGAGGGCAACCTGGTCCAGGATGACTCTGCCATTTTCAGGATCGTGAAGCATTTCCCAGATGCGGACAGCTCCGTCCTGGCCCCCGGTCGCGATGCGCAGGCCATCCGGGCTCCAGGCGACCCGGGTGATCGCACCGATTTCTGGAGCCCCACGCGCGATCAATTCGAGCGTGAATTTATCGAATAGCCAGAATCCCCGGCTGCCGGCAGCAGCCAGAATGCGCCCATCCGGGCTTAATGCGAGCGCACCGAGTGAACCATCTCCCGCTGTGCGGATGAGACGAAGGTCAGTCGCGTTGGCAACCCCAATCGGCTGGTCAGTGGGCGCAGAAGTGGGGGTGGGGAAGGGCGTCCCGGTCGCGGTCGGGTTTGGAAGCAGCGTCCTTGTGACGGCAGGAACAGACGCAGTCGCTGTGGCCGTCGACGATAAGACAGGGGTCGGATTCCCATTAGATGGCGCGCACGCGCTCGTCGTCAATGCAGCGGCCAAGAGGACCGTGAAGATGATCAAATGGGAATTAAATTTTCCGGGAACCGGCATACGCAAGACCTCTAGCTATTTACGGATTTCGTGATTGGGCCGGCAAGATCGCTCAATTTTACTCGATGATCATGCTGACTCCAGCAGCCGTTCTTCATAGATCCTCCGGACAGTTGCTTCGATCTCCGGTTCGCGCACCTCTAGATCTCGAATACGGAACCTGGCGGAAAGTTTGCCTATTAAATCCGAAGCCGATAAATCATTCCTCTCAAAGGCATAACTGACGAATATGCCGTCCTGCGAGAGAAGCTCCACGCCGGGCATGTGGACATCCTTGTAAGGTTCCGCAAACTCAACGACGAGTTCCCGTTTGCCTCCGAACCGCGTTTTCAAGTCCATCAGTGAACCATCAAAAAGCAGACGGCCGTGGTCGATGATCATGACTCGCTCGCACAATTTTTCCACATCGGATAGGTCATGCGTGGTCAGCAGCACGGTGGTGCCGTGTTCGGCGTTGATATGCTGGATAAACCGGCGGATGCGTTCCTTGGCGACCACATCCAGGCCGATGGTCGGTTCATCCAGGAAAAGCAATACCGGGTTGTGGAGCATAGCCGCAGCGAGGTCCGCCCGCATCCGCTGTCCCAGCGATAACGATCGGACCGGATTGTCCAGGAAGCGATCTAGCTCCAGGATCTCTCGGAATTCCGCCAGGCTGCGCTTGAAACGGTCGCCAGGGATGCGGTAGATATGCTGCAGCAGGTTTAAAGAATCGATCCCAGGCAGATCCCACCATAGTGTCGTCCGCTGGCCGAAAACTGCGCCAATCTGGGATACGTGCGCGACGCGCTCCTTCCACGGGATGCGCCCGTTAACGACTATTTCGCCGCCGGTGGGCACGAGCAGGCCGGTCAGCATTTTAATCGTCGTTGATTTTCCGGCGCCGTTCGGTCCCAGGTATCCGATCAGCTCTCCCGCCTGGACCTCGAAGTCGATCCCATCGACGGCTGCGATCGTCCTGACTGTCCTGCGGAACAGGCCGCCGGTAGAGATTTTGAAATGTTTTTGCAGGTTGGTGACGCGGATGACAGGCATATTAACTCCCACTGCTCTGATAACGCCGCAGCCCGTACTGCCAGAATGCGGCGGAAAGGGTAAGCGTCAGCAAGGCGACGATGGGGGCAGCGAAAGGTCCCCATGCGGGCATACCGAGCGGATCCGTTTTTCCGAGGATGAACAAGGTCGGATAATAGTTCAGGAAAATTGCCGGGACGATGAATGTAAAGAAACCGCGCAGCCAGTTTTGCAACACGTGCATCGGGTGTGAGATAACGTAGCTGCCACCATAGGTGAGAATGTTGACCACTTCGATCGCGTCAACGGTCCAGAAAGTGAGTGTTGCACCCATCACGAACAAAGCGCCGAAGAAAACGATCATCGAGATCAATACAACCGGGACGAGAGCCACCTTCAACGGGGTCCACAAAATCGAGACTTGGGAAAAGGCGATCGATAGGATTCCGAAGCCGGTGACAATCCGCCCGATCCGGCGCAAGCCGAAGTCGGACCCAAGAATCTGGACTGCGGCCGGTATTGGCCGCAGCAAGACCTGGTCGAAAGTGCCTTTACGCACTTCCTCGCCGAAATACTGAGGATCAAAGCCGCTGAACATCATGTCCATCGCGCCGAAAGCAATCTCGACCAGCCCATATAGAAAGGCTACTTCGCCGACAGTCCATCCCCGGATGGTATCGAAGCGTTGAAGGGCCAGCGCCAGCGAAGAGAACTCCAGTAATGAGATCAGGAACGTCCCAAGCAGTAAAAACAGGAAGGATACCCGGTATTGCAGTTGTGAACGCAGTTGGACGTTCAGCAGGCGCAAATAGATCCTCAAGTAATGCCGCACAGGTCAACCCCCAAGAATGACGAGCCGGTGCAGGCCGGCCCGTAGCACGACCTGGCCTGCCAGGAACAGGCCGGCAGCCCAGGCGACCTGCATGAGCATTGCCTGGACGAGTTCCGGACCAGACAGAACACCGATGAACGTGTCCATTACGATGTTGATCGTAGAAGGGAACGGAGTCAGGTTAGCCAGGCGCACGAGCCAATCCGGATAATATCGCAGAGGCATCAAAAAACCTGATAGAAACCAACCTGCAATAAAGACAAACCGGCCAATTCCGATCGCATTCGGAGTCCAGAACGATGCAAGATTGACGAGAAAGCGCCATGCAAAACTGACCAGCCAGCTCAACAAAATCACGACAGCCAGGCTGGTCCACTGGAGCAGCGAGTGAGGGAACGTCAGGTCAAAAAAAGGGATGTACAGCAGGACGATGAGGACACCCTGGGTCAGGAACTGCACAACAGCTCGTCCGAGGTCGCGCGCCATCCAGGTAGTAAAAAGGCTTATTGGTTTGAGCATGTCGGTGACCACTTCACCGGAATAAACGGACTGCATCAGATCGAACCAGCGGAACATCGAAAGATAGCCGATCACGGCCTGGATGAGGATCATGTATGTGATCCCCCCAGCGACGGAGACACCGGCGACAGATTCCCGGTCTCCGTAGAGAGCCAGCAGGATGGCGATCCGGAAAATCCCGAAGAAATAATTGGTAAACAAACCTGCCAATGCGGTCGCGCGGTAGGTCAAATGCCGGCGAATCGCTGTCCGGGTGATTTCGAAAAAGAGGCGCATACAGGAAGGTAATGGTTGAAGGTATATATCGAGAGGTTGAAAGTCGAAAGTTATGCGGCAGGTTTATTGGTTGGTTGGATGTGTCCCTAAATCATCGCGCAGGAAGGCATGCAGGACAATGGCCGTGGCTGATTACTCGAAGAGCAGTCGGCGTGGAGTAATGTGCCGGCTGCGATAATAACAAATTGCTGATTTGAAGAATTCAGCGTCCTTGCAGGAGAATAACACGAAATGATCGGGATGGACGATTTCAAGCCTGATAAGTTGCCAATCTATGAGATCAATGCGTTTCAAGCAGGCGCAGCAGCCGGAACAAAACCGCTTTCCTGAGCGAAATCCGGCCATGACCGGCATATTGGAAGCGCCGGTTTTCGGTCTGAAGGTCGGCCAGGCGGTTGTATCTCACGTCCTCTTTGCGCGCCAGCGAGATGCCGGTCCCGGGTACATTTTCCAAGACATTGGCTTCGGGTGGCCGCATTGTAAGCCCGAACGTCATTTCTGCCCTTCTCACGGGACGCGTTGTGAGAGTCCAGGGTCGTTTCAGCGCCTCGGGCGGTTTTGTACCGTTCAGGTCGACGTCAAATGTGTAGCCCGGCAGGGCGTCAGACAGGCGATCCGGTTGGATTTCCTGGTAAGAATCGTAAACTGCACCTGCATCATCCATCGAGCAAAATCGAAACAAGTTGCGTTCATGTTGAAGAGGGGTCTGGAAGAAGCGGGTTGAGTGATTGAAATGCACGCCGGCGTCGCCGGAGTTGACGGACATAGATTCGCGCGGGAAGACAAAAAATCTTCCGGAAGAAGCGAGATAATGCATAGCGGATGGGAAAAAATCCGCCTTCCACCGCGAGTGCGGCAAAAAGAGGGGGTGGAGCCCGTCCGCCCGGGTGATCGGGCGCCGATCGGTGTGCCACCAGCGCTCGAACGCGGACCACATCTCTGGCGTATAGGCCTGCCCATGGGGGAGGTACACCTGGGCAAAGAAAGTGTCGGAGGAATCGAGCCTTGGCTCAAAAGGAAGCTGCGTATAGCCGTTGAAGTGCAGGCGATTTAAAGAAATTCCTGCGATGCGCTCGTCAGACCGATAGGCGGAAAGAGCCTGATGGGCGAAGGCGCAGAACTGCCGTGAGACGATGAGGTCGTCTTCGAGGTAGATGATATCGCCAAATTGACCTGTCAGGCCTCCGCAATAGAGGAAGTGGCCGATGAGCCCCAGCGGTTTCGGCTGTAAGAGCACGGTCTTCTCTCCGAAGGGCCACTGTGTTGAACTGGCAATATCCGGGACGTACGGATCGCCGCCCGCATCAATGGAGATGACGAGAGGTGTGTTGTCCGGGATGCTTGCAAAAAGGAGGGAATGGAGCAGGCGTTTGAGGCTCCCTGGTCTGTTGAACGCGTTGATCAGGATGGCGGGTGAAGTCATGGATTAATCTGTCCTGAGCGTCTGCACGGCCGTATCAGCGCACCGGATAAGCGCCTGTTTGAGGGCGCGGCGGTCGAAATCAATCTGCCATTGCCCATTTTTAGGCGTATCACCGATCGCGAAGATCGCTGCGCAAGCCACGCCGAGGTACTTTGCTGCGGCGAAAAGTGCTGCGGCTTCCATATCGACTGTCAGAATGCCGTTCCGGCGGTGGTGTTCGATTTCAGGAAGCGTTTCCCGAAAAGGTGCATCGATCGTCCAGGTAGGCCCAAGGTCGTGTGCGACTCCATTGTTCGCCAACACAGATCGAATATTTCTTGTGAGTTCGCCATCCGGTTCGGAGAATTCCGCAGGGGGCAGGTAATGGTAAGAGGTGCCTTCATCACGCAGCGCTTTGCTGCAGACCACCATGTCGCCGGGATGTTGGGTTTCAAGCAGGCCCCCTGCAAATCCCGCGACAATATACTGCTTCGCCCCCAGTGCAGAAAGCCATTCGAGGACGGACACTGCTGCGGGCGCGCCGATACCAAATTTTCCCGCTACGCCAACCCTGGATTTTAAGCCTTTCAGCACGAACAATTCCCCAAAAGACAGGGGAAGTTTCTCGCCGCGGTACTTTTTGACCAGGTGGTCGAACGGCTGTCTCTGAAAGCACAGGATGATCCTTTCTGGATATTCAAACCCCACGAATCGCGGGTTTTGCCGGACGAGGTCGCTTGCTGAAAACACGCTCGTATGAGCATGCTTATCCGGAAATTTCGGAAATTGCATTTACTGTTTCCTTTTCAACACGATGACCGGGAATCGGGCCGGTTCGCGCCGGCCTCTCAATTGCTCACGCAGCGGCAGCAGCAAACGTGAAAGACCATATTTGGGAGAGAACATCCGCATAGACAGATGATAAGTCGCTGCCAAACGCTGCATGCGGGCGTCTGTCAGGAAATTTTCCATTGCCAGCACGTTAGACGGAAAACCGTACTTTTTTTTGAACGCTTCTTCTCGCTCGCGGACCATCAGTAATCCGGTTTCTTCTCGTTTGTATATCGGTGTATCGATTATCGTCAGCGTGCCGGTCTTAGCCAGCAGGTGCAGGACGTGTGAAAGCGTGGTGTCGTAATCTTCCGAATAATGAAAGGAAGCGTTGAAAACGACTAAATCATACCGGTGCTTTTTGAAGGGGAGCGCATCATACGCTGCCTGGACAGGTCGAAAGCGCGTTTCGTAAAACACATGAGCCCCCAGTCCATCCCAAGTGTTTGTCAAAAGATCGACAGCATCGACTTTATGGCCTTCCAGCGCGAGCCGGTTTGAAAGCCAGCAATTCCCGGCCCCGAGATCGAGGACGTTCAAAACAGCATTGCGCATCGGTTGGACCACGTGCTTCATAAAGGTTCTGAAGCCGGCAGCGCGCATCCGCCACATCTCAGGCATCGTACCGGTCAGGTCTTTGAACGGCAAAGCACGGAAGTAAGCCGGGTCGGTGC
>JBFGQG010000189.1:0-6879 GCA_041564295.1 Anaerolineales bacterium
GACTTCTGGCATTCGATCAGCAACTCGAATTGAAGAGATCCGGTGAAAATGGTGGGACCTTGCGAAGGTTTAAACCTTCGCAAGGTCCCACCATTTTCACCGGATCTCTTCAATTCGAGTTGCTGATCGAATGCCAGAAGTCAAGCTGAAAACAGGCAGCGCCAGGAGGATTTCTGCCAGGTTTCAGGGACTTTTAGGACAAATATCCTCATAATATGGGGATGAATGTCACTATCAGGAAAAGGCATTCTATAAAATGATTAATGTTGAGCGAAGGATCTTTTAATGCTCTTTTGTTTATGGTTTGCTTCAGGGGGAAGCTTTTTTCGGGGGTAGTTATTGCAACGCAGCCAGCAATAAAATAGATCCAATTACTGCGCCCTTCATTTTGTCGTGGAGGAACGGTATGGAAAAGTTATCTCTTGCCCTCCCGTCCATGTTCGGAGATCACCATGTGACTGAAGTTCGCCGCGTCGTCGGCGCGCTCCCCGGCATAGGTGAGATCTACGCCAGCAGCAGCTTCCAGCTTCTTGACCTGGCGTACGATCCCCAGGTGATCAGCCCGGAAAAAATTATGGATGAACTGCGCAGACATGGTTATCTCGATGACTACCTTGCCCCCGTGGAAATTCATAAAGATCCGGCAGACCTGGACGGGGAAAAGCCTTATTTCCGTCACACTGCATCTATTCAAAACCTCAAGCAAACAATCAGCTTCCAGCAAGATATTAGCACCCCTACAAGGCCTTTATGGCCCTGCCCGGGTCTAAGTCTGGAAGCTGTTGAAGAAGAGGTGGATCATGCCTAGAAAAATGCGCACTCCTGAAGAACGCTCCCAGGATCCGGCGGCACAGGAAATGCTGATATTTGCCGACGAGCTGGGATTATCCACTGCATTCAGCCGGGCAGACAGCATGGTGCCCTGCAACATAGGGGGCGCCGGCATGTGCTGCAAGATTTGCGGTATGGGTCCTTGCCGATTGACCAGAGAAGGCGAAACCGGCGTCTGCGGGGCAACTATCGATACCATCCAGGCCCGCAACCTCATACGGGCGATCGCTGCCGGCAGCGCTGCTCATTCCGACCACGGACGCGATATGGCCTTTACCCTCAAAGCCGTCGCAAACGGTGAAACGGAAGGCTTCATGATCCGCGATGTTGCGAAACTGCGCCTGGTCGCCGAAAAATACGACATCCCGATCGACGGCCGATCACCCGAAGAGATCGCGAACGACCTGGCCGACCTGTACATCTCCCAATTCGGCCAGCAAGTCGGCGAGATCGCCCCGCTACAACGTGCGCCTGAAAAACGTAAAGCGCTCTGGAAAGAACATGGCGTTATCCCGCGCGGACTCGACCGCGAAGTCGTCGAAGCTCTCCATCGCACCCACATCGGCGACGACCAGGACCCAACGCACATCCTTCACCACGCTGTCCGCACCTCGCTCGCAGATGGTTGGGGCGGCAGCATGATCGCGACGGATATTTCTGACATCCTGTTCGGTACTCCAGCTCCCCTTCTGGGAAAAGCCAACCTGGGCGTCTTGAAGGACGACATGGTAAACGTCGTCGTTCATGGTCACGAACCGACTTTGAGCGAAATGATGGTCACAGCCTCTCAAACGCCTGAAATTATTGAATACGCTCGTGCAGCAGGGACAAAAGGCGTTAACCTGGCAGGAATTTGCTGTACCGCGAATGAAATCCTGATGCGCCAGGGCATTCCGGCAGCAGGCAACTTCCTGCACCAGGAACTTTCGATCCTGACAGGCGCAGTTGAGGCGATGGTCGTCGATGTTCAATGTGTAATGCAGGCCCTCGTCGGACTCGCAGAGAATTTCCATACGCAGGTAATCACCACTTCTCCAAAGGTGCGCATCAAGGGCGCGCGGCACATGGAGTTCAACGAACACAAAGCCCTCACGATCGCGCAGGATATCCTGAAGGTCGCCATCGACAATTACAAAAACCGGAAAACTACCCGCATTCCAGATGTCCGTGAAAGCCTGATCCCCGGTTTTTCACACGAATACATCAACTATATGCTCGGTGGCAGCTACCGAGGGTCTTTCAGACCGCTGAATGACGCCATTATGTCCGGAAGGATTCGCGGCGTGGCTGCAGTTGTCGGCTGCAACAACCCTCGCAGCAAGCAGGACTACCTGCACACCCACGTCACCCAGGAGCTGCTCAAGAACGATGTGTTGATCGTCGAAACGGGCTGCGGTGCCATTGCCAGCGCCAAACTCGGCCTTCTGCTCGGCGAAGCCGGATTGGACCAGGTCGGACCAGGGCTGCGCGAAGTCTGTGAGGCGATCGGTATCCCACCAGTCCTGCACATGGGCTCCTGTGTTGACAATACCCGCATCCTGACTGTCCTTACGCAGATGGTCGCAGAAGGTGGACTCGGGGATGATATCAGCGATGTCCCGGCTGTCGGCCTTGCGCCGGAATGGATGAGTGAAAAAGCGCTCGCTATCGGCACTTACTGCGTCGCTTCAGGCGCATACGTGATCTTTGGCGGGACGTCTCCCGTGAGCGGCATGCCCGACAGGATGAGCGACAGCGACATCGTGGCCAATTACATCAGTAAGGGTTGGGAAGAAATGTACGGCGGGAAGCTCGAGTTCATTCCTGACGCGGATGAAATGATCCGCCTGACCCTGGAACACATCGACAAGAAACGGTCCCAACTCGGATTGCCCGAATACGATCCGTCCCGTTTCGGGAAGAGTGGTGATGACCGCATGCTGGTGCTGGACACACTGCCGATCGAAGAACGCCGTGAAGCGCTCTACGGTCTTGTGAACTGAAGGAGTCTGACATGTCTCGATATATTGCAACCCGCGCCATTCGGGGAGCCAATGCCATCGTCTCTGAAGCGGAAATGATGCTCTCCCGGGCGATCCGTGAGAAAGGCTCCGATACACCGCTGGCTTTCCCGAACACCGCTTACTACTTACCGACGATCCTGGGGATGACCGGCCGAGTAATTGAAACACTCGGCCAGCTCGCACCTGTCCTCAGCCACGCGCGCAGCCTGCTGCATCCGCTCCCGTCAAACAAAAATTGGACCCCCTATCTCGGCGAAACCCTTGACAGCGGCATGGCAACGCTGCTCGCAGCCGAGTCGATCGAAGCCATGCGCTTCGCTTACGGCCTCCAGCCGGAACCATACGGCGGATTCCAGCTCGCCGGCGGCACTGCCTTCACGAGCCCAGATAACGGTGGAGGCGAAAACGGACACGACGGGCATCTCAACGGTCCGATCGACGACATCCAGCTTCGCTCCTGGGGAATTCAATTGGTCGACGGACGCATGCCCGGATTCGCAGCCCTCGTTGGCTGCGCAAAGTCCAATGCCGTCGCCGTCAAACTCGTCAGAGAACTGCAGCGCCGCAATATCCTCACCTTCCTGTCAGGGAACGTCAACGGGCGCAGTATCATCGACCAGCTGCACGAGGAAGGCGTCGAACTCGGTTACGACACCTACACCGTTCCGTTCGGAACGGATACGCTCAGTGCGATCTACGCCCTTGGTTTTGCAGTCCGTTCGGCGCTGACATTCGGCGGGATGAAGGGCGGCCAGGCGCGCGATATCTTGCTGTATAACAAGGAACGCGTTTTTGCTTTCGTGCTTGCCCTCGGTGAAGTGGACGACCTGAAGTACGCCATGGCTGCCGGGGCAATCAACTTCGGTTTCCCCGTTATCGCCGACACCATCATCCCGGAAATCCTGCCGACCGGTGTGACCACCTATGAACACGTCGTCTCAATGCCGTTCAATGAAATTGACGGCAACGATGACCTCGAAAAGGCTGAAAGGCTGGTGCAGAAGTGCATCGAAATCCGCGGCGTGAAGGTGAAAGTTGCTAACGTCCCAGTCCCGATACCCTACGGCTCAGCGTTTGAAGGTGAAGTAGTCCGAAAAGCAAACATGCGCGTCGAATTCGGCGGGAAATACTCCCGTGCATTTGAATACCTGCGCATGAAACCGATGAACGAGGTCGTTGACGGAAAAATCGAGATCATTGGTCCCGAAAGTTTCGACGCAATCGAAGACAAAGGCGCTATGGATCTCGGCATCTTGATCGAGGTTGCCGGGAGGCAGATGCAGATCGACTTCGAACCAGTCCTGGAACGCCAGGTGCACTACTTCATCAACGGCGCATCAGGCATCCAGCATATCGGCCAGCGCGATATCGCCTGGATTCGCATCTCGAACGCAGCCGCCGACAAGGGCTTCAATCTCGAACACTTCGGCAAGATCCTGCACGCCCGCTTCCACTCCGATTTCGGCGCGATCGTCGACAAGGTCCAGGTGACGCTCATTACAGATGCTGAAAAAATCGCCACGATGCTCGAGACGGCACGCGAAGCCTATGATTTTCGGAACAAGCGCCTCGCCGATCTCACCGACGATGCTGTAGAGGAATTCTATTCGTGCACGCTGTGCCAGTCCTTCGCACCGAATCACGTGTGCATTGTCAGCCCCGAGCGTCTCGGGCTCTGCGGGGCGTACAACTGGCTCGACTGCAAGGCATCTTTCAGTATTAACCCAACCGGTCCTAACCAGCCGATCAAGCTGGGCAAACTGGTGGACTTCAAGAAGGGTTATTGGCAAGGCACGAACGATTACGCAAAAATCGGTTCGCACGACGTCGTACAGGAAGTAGCCATGTACTCGATCATGGAAAATCCAATGACGGCCTGCGGCTGTTTTGAATGTATCGTTATGCTGATCCCGGAATCCAATGGCGTTATGGTCGTCAGCCGAGAGGACACGAATATGACCCCCGCTGGTATGACCTTCAGCACGCTCGCCGGCATCGCCGGCGGCGGCCTGCAAACACCCGGCGTCATGGGCGTCGGGAAATACTACCTCATCAGCCCGAAGTTCATCTCTTCTGATGGCGGGTTTAAGCGTGTCGTCTGGATGAGCAGCTATCTGAAAGAATCCATGGCAGACGAACTCCAGGCTGTTGCTGAAAGAGAGGGTGATCCGGACCTGGTCAGCCGTATTGCCGACGATCGAGATGTGACCACCGTCGACGAATTGCTTGCCTGGATGGAAGAACATAACCATCCGGCGCTCGTCATGGACCCGATTTTCTAACCATATATATCCGGGGGTTGAGAGCGCCCTCTTTCAACCCCCAGGAATGCTGATGTGACATGGCTCAGAAAAAATTGGTTCGCGACCTCATGACTGTCGGTGTACCGACCTGCCCTCTCGACACGCCCGTGCAGGACCTCATACTTGCCATGCTGGCAAAGCACTGGGAAGCTGTCGTCGTGCTGGATGAAAACGGGCACGCGGCAGGCATGGTGAGCCAGGAAGAGCTGGCGCGTGCGTTTGACTTGGAAAATTTCGACCAGCTTATAGCTGAAGACGTGCTACGACCGGAACTGCCGACCGTTCCCCCGGACATCCCCCTGGCAGCTGCCGTCCAAATCATGCGCGATATGGGCGTTCGCGTCCTGTTCATGACACACCATGCCGGCGGAATTGAATATCCTGCTGCATGGTTGACCTACAACCACCTGCTCCGGCAAATGAGCGGAGCGGAAATGAAAGACATGGGCATTCATGCTGCGCGAGAAGCTCCCCTGGATATTTTCCTGCGCCGAAGAGATGAAGCACGCCGAAAGTTCGAAGCCCAACAAAAGGGAAGGAAATCCGGAGGATAAGATGTCGACTGCAGCTTCAGTCACCTCCGAGCTTTACTGGCTCAGCGCTGGCTTGCTGGCCATGATCGATATAACGGCGCTTTACTGCTTGAGCCAGAGTATCGCTTCGCATCGGTTTCGTGAGGCGAAAGTTTCGACAACGGTCGTCTCCATATTGTTCTGGGGCGGATTGTGGGCGGCCTTGATGGCGAACAATTACGTCTGGGAAACGGTCTACAGCTTTGTCTTTTCCCGAACGGAACGTTGGACGATGCCGGTCATTATCGCGGTGATTTACGGCCTGATCGGTCTTGGCCTCTGGTGGGCGGCATCAAAATTGCCGTTCAATCCGGTCGTCTCATTCGCCGTTTTAGGCGGATTGGTTTCCCTCCCGAACCATCTGTATGCAATTTATGTCAAAAATGTCCTCGATACCCCTCTCCTGCGTAATGTATCGGCAGCATCAGGGATCATCTTCGGCATTTTTGAATTTACTTTTTACTGGATTGTGATCCTCAGCATCGCAGTTTTTGCCAGGTCAATCAGCGACTGGTGGACGCAGGGACGTCAAAATCTCTTCAACCATATGATGCGGCCGTGAACACAGCAGAACTAGGAGGCAAGCATGCCTGTAGAAATACCATTTGAAAAATGGCCTGGAGCAGTGCGGACCATCACGATCGGTGCGACTGCAGATAATGGCGGAACGCGCTCGCGGACCGTAACCGTCGGCGGAGAGACTTCCTTGCCGTTCATGCACTTTGAAGCGCCGATGCCCCATCCCCCGGTGACCGCGCTTGAAATCACAGACCAGCGCCCGAAAGACTGGTCGCCTCTGCTGGTGGATGTATGGGACGATGTCATGGACGATCCGGCAGCCTGGGCGGCGGCGGCTGAAGCTGCCGGCGTCGACATGATCCAGATCGCGCTCAGCCTCACTTCTCCCGACGGCTCACCCAACACGCCAAAACGTGCGGTTGAAGTGGTGAAAGCAGTCCTCGGCGCAACCGGTCTGCCGCTTATGGTTTATGGACCTGGGCAAGCCGAGATGGACAACGAACTGCTCGTGCCAATCGCCGAATCGACAAAAGGCGAAAGGCTGGTACTCGGTATTTGCGAGGATAAGAATTACCGCACAATCGTTGCGACGGCAATGGCAAACGATCACCTCGTAACCGCGCGAGCCCCGATGGACGTCAACCTGTCCAA
>JBFGQG010000190.1:0-6873 GCA_041564295.1 Anaerolineales bacterium
CATGTCGGGAAAGGGTTCGCCAGGACATCCAGACCGATTCAAGATGCCCAACCAGCGCAACAGGCGATCGAAAATCCCTGCTGTCTTGAAAATATCGGGCTCAGCGGACCCTGCGCTTTCGCCTTTGCCGAAGATGCTGCCTGAAAAAGTCGACCCGACCGACCGCCGGACGGACAATCCCAACACCTCTGATGAGGCGCACAGTAAAGAGTCTGACACCCGTGTTCCTGTCTCCACAGAAACCCTGATGCCGGAATGGTATATCCTGGAAGACATCATCGAATCGCACAAGCCCCTTCCGGAAGGCAGCATTATCCTTGGGATCGACACATCCGGTAAGCCGCTGGTCCTTTCCCTTTCAGACAGTTTTGCCGGATCATTATTATTCATGGGCGACAGCGCTTTGGCTAACCGGAAACACGTTCAATCGGTTTTGGCGAGTGCGGAGGCGCTGAACCAACCGGAAATCCTTCAAATCGATGTCATCACACCCAATCCGGAAAGTTTTGCCAGCAACCGGTCGAACCTCAGGCACGTCTGTCCGGTCGATGATGACGGGGTTTTTTCAATGCTGGGCGATTACCTGTCGAATGTCGAACAGCGGCTGAGAGCCGACAGCCTGCTACCGTTTCATTTATTAGTGCTAGACCAGGTCGAAACGCTGACAGAGCGCCTGGCTGAGGAGAGTCTGCGGTTCCTGCGCTGGATTATCAGGCGCGGCCCACAGGCAGGTATTTGGCCGCTCGCTTCAATCGCCTCAGACGAGTTAGAGGATTTTGACTTGAAAACCTATAAGTCGTTCGGTTTCCATGTTTACGGAAAGATGACAAAGGCCGCCACAGTCACCCGCTACACTAAAATTTCTCCACAGTTTTTACGCGGGCTGACACCTGGCACACAGGGTTGTTTCATGATCGAAGAGGATATCGTTTCCTTCAGCATTCCGGAAATTGCAGACTGAATCTCACCAAATGCCTGGAACACGGTTATTTACACAAAGCGGTTTTGAAATGAAAGTCGGTATGTTATGGTTTGACAACGACAGCAGTCAGACCTTCGATTGGAAAGTACGACGGGCTGCAGCGTATTACCAGAAGAAATACGGCCAGTTCCCTTCCCTCTGCTACGTTCACCCCACGATGCTGGAGAGTAATCCAGTGGAATCAGCCAACGGACCTTACAAGACCGGGCAGGTTGAAGTCAGGTGTGTCCCCTGGGTCCTGCCAAACCATTTCTGGATCGGTAATAACGGTGATGAGGATTAGGGGTTGGCCGGCTAGCGGCATCAGCGGGTGGTAACGGCGGCAACAAACGTATCCAGCGCGATATCCATATTGATCCGGCCGGATTTTACACTCTCATCGATGAAGGTCAGCTGCCGGTAGACGGATTCAAGCGTTTGCATGTCAAAGTTGCGCGCCTGGGCAGACAGCTTCGAAACGACGAAATCCTGCACTCCTAACTCCCTGGCAATCGAAGCACTCGGTTGGTTATGCGCATGGAGATCATTGTATTGCAGCAGGAGCCTGAACTGGCGCAGTATCATTCCAAACAACAGCATGTCTTCACGTTCAGTCATTAATTCATGCAGCAGGGTCAGCGCAAGCGTTCCGTTTCGCGCGCCAAGGGCATCTACCATTGCAAATATATTGGCCTGGATCACGGGTGCTGTGAGGAGTTCGACATCATCGATCTCAACCGGGCGGGCGTAATTGACGTACGCCAGGAGCTTATCCACCTCCGAACCGGCTGTCCGGATGTCATCCCCAATCAACGTGACAAGATGCTGAGCAGCCTGCGGCAGCACCTCTCCGCCTGCTTCCCTGGCGTAATCCTGCACCCAGCGCGCCAGTGCTCCCCCTTTCAATAATGGATATGGTTTGATAAAGGCCCGTTCAGTATTCTCCTGCGCCCACTTTAAAAACCACTGTCCCGCCTTAACCTCACTTCGTTCAATAATCACCAGGGCTGTCGATTCAGGCACCTTATCAAGAAATGAGAAAAAGTCTTCCCGGTCCTGTTTTCCCTTCAACTGGCCCAATACATTGTCCAGCACGACCAATCGCCTGGACGCCAGGAAAGGGACCGCGCTGGCCAAGTTTTTCAGTTCCCCCATATCAAACCGGTCGACAAACCGGTTTGTGTTCATAACTACTGCGGTCGCATCGCCCATCCGCTGTTTTAAACTCGCAACGAATGAATCGATCCCTACTTCATCTTCCCCATGAATGAAATATACGACTGGTGTGCGGGCCATCTCAGCCCCGGGTGACGATGCGGTGTGCTCGAAAATGCCCTCTTAACGCCGGGATAATCTCGATGACCTCCAGATCTCCCGGCTCACCGGAAGTCGTGATCCTTTCTTGCACAACAAATCCGAACGGCTGGGAAATGATCAGCCCGATCGTCGCAAGAACTATAGCGATTGGCAACCGAGTCAGTTTTTCCGTGGGTTTGCGTGCACCGAGTAGCGCAGCTGCAGCAGCCAGACCGGCAAACGCGCCAGATGTCACAAAATTCGTCCCACAGTTCGGGTGGATGGCCAGCTTATGCTCTCCGTTTCTAAGCCGGGATAGTGCAGTGTAAACACCCTCCCGAACCTGTTCCGTGGTGAGATCACCAACGATCCAGAATCCGCGCGCATCAGAGTGCCCAACCAGGCGCGTTCCCGGATATTTCTTGGACAGCACATGGATCGCAGCATGTTCGAGACCATGATTACGTCGAATTCTAGAGATAACTGGTGATTCAATGAAAGATTCTATATATGTGTTCATAGATATTCCGCCTGGTTGCCAGGATGCAGATGCTGTGAATTATCTGCAACAAGTGAAGTCGCTAGGATTGTAACGCAGTTTCTCCCGGATTAACGTCCAGAATTCGCCAGCTTTTCGCTTCAACCGCTTTACGAAGACGCCGATCAGGATTTACGGCTGTCGGGTTTTCGCTAATCTCTAACATCGGCAAATCTGAAAAGGTATCCCCATAGGCAGCATATATTTTCCCATTCCCATTACAGAAACCGCGCAGAGAATCGACTTTTTGCTTCCCCACGTTGAAAACACCGAGTTCACCAGAAAACGGACTGCGGTCTCCGATGACATGTGTTCCGATCGCTTCCATTCCGGGAAGTCGCTCAAGCAGACTTTCGAGAATCGGGTAAGACATGCCTGATACGACGATGACTCGCCTGCCCGCCTCGAGATGGTGGTTCAGTTCAGTGATAACCGGCACGTGCCGGAAAGGCCAGATGGATTTGTCGGTCACATAATCGGTCACCTGCCGGAGTTCCTCTGCGGAAGAACCCGCAAATAGACGCATCAAATCACGCATCCAATTATTTTTGACCTGGCGCAGGTCTTTACGGAATACCTTTCTGAGCACATATTCGAAAAACCGACGCCTGTAAATTGCACGCGAAGCTGACCGCCTGCCGGTCCTTTCGAGGTAATAATGGAGCGCTCGCACCGTCGAACCGCTGGTCAACGTTCCCTCCAGGTCCGATGCAACTGTAGGCGTGTCGGGGTCCGGTGCGTATTTCAAGAGTGGAAAATCCATGGATACTCCCTGGTTTTGATTGTATTCTGTTTTCAAAAAGCTTTATTCCGAATCGAGCCGGACGCAAAGATCGGGCCCGGACAGGATCGAAAAAGACAATTGGATGTTCCTCCCGAAAGGCAGCGGACCCAGATTACGATTTCCACTTCATCTCTGATTGCCCTAAAAAGCTTCCTGGGGGAAAAAGAGCCAACTTGAAGAGAGACGGCGAGTCTACCGAAACTCCCCTAAAACGATGATAAAATTTTCTTAGTGGTTTCGACCCAGCAAGGGGAGTTTGAACCGGATTTCAGACCGTTCGTATTTTCCTATTTTCTTGCAGTTTACGCAAGTTTCATGCAAAGGAAGGATTATGTTAATCAGCAAAACCTTAGAAAACGCGATCAATCGCCAGGTAACAAATGAATTCGGCGCCAGCATGCAGTATCTCAGCATCGCCGCTTATTTTGATAACGAAGACCTCGAACAACTTTCATCTTTCTTCTTCCAGCAGGCAGACGAAGAACGTATGCACGCCATGAAGTTTGCAAATTATATTCTTGAAGCCGGCGGACAGCTTCGGATTGCTGAAATTCCAGCCGCGAAATATGACTTCAAAAACGCGGAGGAAGCTGTCCAGGCGGCTCTGGATTGGGAACTCGAGGTCACACGCCAGATCAACGGCATCATGGAAATCGCCGTGCAAGAAAAAGATTTCATTGCTCAGACATTTCTCCAATGGTTCGTTACCGAGCAACTCGAGGAAGTGTCAACCATGAGTACGGTCCTGAGCGTCGTTCGGCGGGCGAAGGACAATCTACTTCTCGTAGAGGAATATCTCGTCCGCCGGCCGGACCCGCACGCCGATGCCGGGGCCAGCGAAGCCGAATAGCCCACCTGTCGCATAGAAAAACGAGCCGGGAAATCCCGGCTCGTTTGCTTTAACAAGAATAATAAATTCAACGTATAAAAAAACCGGTTGCGTACAACCAGTATCCCGCAGCTGCCAGCGCAGCCAATGTACAGAGCCCGACAACAAATGCAATCGCGCAGGCCTGGATCCACCATCCCCCACCCCGTAATTCGCGCGGCTGCGAACGCTGTCCGCCCTGGATGCTCTGCGAAGGGGCCGGGATGTGCGCTTCGAACTGCCTGGCGCGGTATGTCTCTCCCTGTTTCAATTCGGATGTCGCGGCTTTCGATCTACTGTCTGCCTGAGCGGATAGGTCGGCCTGCCAGGCAGTGGAAGGAGGGTTATGAGCAGGCTGATGTGCTATTTTTGCTGTCGGAATGTTTGGCGCATCGAAAGGATTAGTCTGCAGGTTGGCGAATTTATTTCTCGATGAAGATTCTGAGACCATGGACAGCCCGGTGAGAGGGTCGCCGCAATGTGCACAAAACACATAATCCGACTTCACAATCAGGCCGCAGTTCCCACAAGGAATCGAATCTCGCTGAACCAGGATCCGAAATTGACCTATCGTGATCGTATCCCCTACACGCAGTTTCATGGGATACATGATCCTTTTTCGATTAACAAAGGTGCCGTTCGTGCTTCCGAGGTCGCTGATTTGATAGCCGCCTGCGCCTTTTTCAATTAATGCATGATAGCGGGAAATTTGGTGGTCTTGCAATGGCAGATCGTTTTCGGTGCTCCGCCCTATACGGACGCTCTCCGAAAAGGGAAATACTACCTGTTCGCCGTCGGGCCTAACCAGGGTTAGCTGCCAGCTCTCACGCACCGATACTGGTGCAGAAAAGACCGCCGTAGGCGGGTCTTTCATTGGTTTGATAACTGCATCGGTCGTTTTATGTCCGCATTGCGGGCAAAATGTGCTGTCATCAGGTAATCTGCGCTGACAGCTCGCGCAATGTAAAAAACTTGAGTCCATGAAAAAAACCTTGAATGAGTGAGAATAAAGTCCATATGGATAAATAATAATACGTTAGAGGGTCGGAAATAATTTCCAATCGATATTAAATAACTTCGGTTTGATCAATTTAACTTTCTTGCCCGACCGGCAATCTTCTTTCGCCTGAGCATACACTTCTACCATTTTTTGCGCAAGATAACGGAGGTCATACTGCCTGGCTTTATTTTCGGCGGCTGCCCGGAAGGCCTCTATCCTTTCAGGCTGGTCAATGATCGTGCAGATCGCCTCTGCAAGCGCGGCAGGATCGTTGTCAGTCAGCAGTCCTTCAACGCCGTGGGTGACGACGTCGCGTGTCCCGGATGCGTCAACAGCCGCAACTGGCAGCCCAGCTGCCAGCGCCTCCATCGTCACGAGGCCCTGGGTCTCGGTAATAGAGGCAAATCCGAAAATGTCGGCTGCTTTCAACAAGGACGGAATTTCTTTGAAGGGGACTTTGCCAATAAATTTGACATTGGGGGCGATTCCCAGTTTTTTAGCCAGGACACCGAGATCGTTCCGCGCAGGGCCGTCCCCAACAAGTACCAGGCGCAGGTCGTCGTGATGCTCCATGGCGATTGCAGCCGCTTTTAATAACGTCTCTATATTCTTCTCATGTGCCATTCGCCCGACGGAAATAAGAATGCGGTTGTTGTTCCAGCGGTACCGCTTGCGGGTGGCCTCCCGGTCGGCCTTCTGGTAGGGCTCCAGCTCAATCCCCGTCGGGATCACGGTGACGCTGTCCACAAGCCCATAACCTGACTCAAGAATATCTTTCATACTTTGAGACGGAACAATGATGTGGTGACACTTCACCATGAAATCGCCCATCCATGTGTCAACGGCAGTTTTGATGAAATCTTGCACAAAATCAACTGGCAGGGGGAAATAATGTGTGTAATCGCGGTATCTCGTGTGGAATGTGAAAACCAGCGGGATATCCAGCTCTTCGGCTTTATTTGCTGCAACCTGTCCTAACAGGAAAGGGTGATGCGTGTGTATGACATCAAGTTTAAGAGATGGCAAAATACGGTCCAGATGAGGAGCAATCGGAATCGCAGCGGACATATCGCTCTCGCGCGAGATTGGGACTGCCGGATAACGGAAAATGAACGGCTCTTCATCCTCATAATCGGCCGCATGTTGAGCAAAAACAAAAACGTTGTGTCCGAGTGATGTCAGTGTTTTGCGGTAGAGGGACACTGAATGAACCACCCCATTGACAATTGGATGGTAAAAGTTCGTGTAGTGTGCGATATGCAACCGGTCATTTATTGTCATTCAGTTTCAGCCTCTTCCAGCAAGCGATGGTATACATTGTACGCGTAGACGAACATTCCGGCACTCCAGGTCAAGGGCGATTCGGACGTGTACCAGAGGTTGGACGCATACGAACCGTTCGGAGCGTAGACTTCATGAACTGCGC
>JBFGQG010000191.1:0-6851 GCA_041564295.1 Anaerolineales bacterium
GGAAGGATTGGCTTCGGGCCCCCAGGATGTTGACGGCGCCGTTCAGGCTGCCGTTGGCGGGTCGTCGATGCCTTCGCCGCTGATCACATTCAAAGGTCCTTCAAACACCTACAACATCGCGCCGCCGGACCCTAACGGTGACGTCGGGACGGATCACGTCGTGATGATGAGCAATCTCAGCCTGGCCGTGTACAGTAAAACAGGTGCGCTGCTGTACGGCCCGGTCGCAAACAACACGATCTGGGCCGGGTTTGGCGGCGCCTGCGAGACCAGCAATGACGGTGACCCGATCGTGCTGTACGATCAGCTGGCCGATCGCTGGCTGATCACGCAGTTCACTTCGGGCGGCCCGACCTATTACGAATGCGTTGCGCTTTCGACCACCGGAGATCCGACCGGTTCTTACTACCGCTGGGCAGTGAATATGGGGTCAAATTTTCCGGATTATCCGAAATTCGGAGTCTGGTCAGACGGATATTATTTCAGCACGCGGGAATTTTCCGGCGTCGGGTTCGATGGAATCGGGGCGTATGCGATGAATAAGAGCCAGATGCTGGCCGGGAACGCTTCTCCGACCATCATCTCCTTCCTCGTCACGCCAGGGTCAGAGCCCTGGAAAGCGGGCGACGGCCTGCTCCCCGCCGACCTCGATGGCGATACGCTGCCGCCCGCCGGTAACCCGCACTATTTTGTCGGTTCGATGGACAACGGCTCCTGGACTGGCGCACCAAGCGACGGGCTCAACCTCTGGCATTTCACACCGGACTGGTCTACGCCGGTGAACTCGACGTTCGTGTTGGACGCAACCCTTCCGATCGCAACCTTCGACACGATATTCCCGTGCGGCAGCGGACGTGAATGTATCCCCCAGAAGGGGACGAGCAATAACGTCGATATCCTTTCATACCGCCAGCGGCCGATGTTCCGCCTGGCTTACCGCAACTTCGGCACGCACGAGTCGCTGGTGACGAACCAGTCGGTGGATGTGAACAACGGGACTGCCGGCATTCGATGGTGGGAGATTCGCGATCCCAACGGAACCCCTGCGGTTTACCAGGAAGGGACTTACGCGCCCGGCGTTTCAGACGGCGTGCACCGCTGGATGGGCAGTATTGCGATGGATTCGCTGGGCAACATGGCGCTGGGATTCAGCGCCTCGAGCGCATCCATATACCCAAGCATCTGGTACACTGGGCGACTGGCTTCGGACTCCCTGGGCATCATGCCGCAGGGCGAAGGCGTGATTGTAAACGGCACCGGCGCGCAGACAAGCTCGCAGCGATGGGGCGACTACACTTCGATGGTGGTTGACCCGGTAGATGATTGTACATTCTGGTACACAAACCAGTGGCTGCCGGCAAACGGCCTGAACTGGGAACTGCGTATCGGCGCGTTCCGGTTCGACGGCTGCGGCGCGGAAATAGAAGTCACTCCCCTGCAGGGCGGAGCGATCCTGGAACCGGACAATACCATCACCCGTACAGTTACGATTTCAAACACCGGTGTGTACACTCTCAACTGGTCAATTGAAGAA
This sequence comes from Anaerolineales bacterium, assembly GCA_041564295.1. GTDB lineage: Bacteria > Chloroflexota > Anaerolineae > Anaerolineales > JABWBV01 > DATDOR01. The sequence continues at coordinate 1,535 of JBFGQG010000191.1, forward strand.
GACTATCTGGATCACCCCCTTGTTGCTCCGCCACTGCCGGCAGTTTTGACAGCCAGCCCCGATGCGCCGACCGACGACGCCAGCAACGATTCGGCCTTCCCTGCTGCGGCACCGCATGCCATCACGGGGCCTGCGCCCTGGTCCTGGCCGACGACAGGCGTGATTTACGATAACGGACCGCTGGTGAACTGTGCAGGCTGCGGTACGGTTGGGGAGGACCTCAGCATCCTTGAATCGTTTACTTTATCAGCGAGCACATACGGATTCGGTCACCAGGCTCCGATCGGGCTTTGGGTGGCTGATGACTTTACGGTCTCGCATCCGGAAGGCTGGACGCTGGATAAGGTCACCTTGTTCGCTTACCAGACCAATTCACTTACCATTTCCACCATAGAAGGCGTCAACTGGTATCTCTACAATGGCATGCCCGGCACAGGTGGAACGCCGATCGCCTCCGGCAGCGGGTTCTGGGAAACGGGCTGGACGAATGTCTTCAGAGTTGAAGAATTTGACGAGACCGATGTGAGCCGTCCGATCATGTACAGCGACGTGAGTTTGGGCAGCCTGTACCTTGCGCCCGGCACCTACTGGCTGGTCTGGCAGGCGCATGGCTCATTGGCTTCCGGCCCCTGGGCGCCGCCGATCGCGATCCTCGGGCAGGATACGACCGGGAACGGTCTGCAGTCCCTGGATAACCTGGCGACCTTCCAGCCGGCACTCGACACCGGGACGTCGACGCAGCAGGGCTTTCCTTTCGTCCTGCACGGGGTCGTTGGGCAGTTGGGGTGCGCTTCTCCGGAAGATATCCCGTGGATCAGCCTGGGCTCGACCTCCGGAGCGATTGCTGGAGGCAGCGCGACGGACGTCAGCGTGGTCTTCGACTCGACAGGCCTGACCGCAGGCAAATATGAAGGCTCCCTGTGCATTTCCAGCAACGACCAGGATGAATCGCTGGTGATTGTAGACCTGGTAATGTTCGTATATAAGAATCCAAGGTTCCTGCCGGTGATTTCGAAACCGTAAGCGGGATCGAAGCAAAGAAGCGAGCCTTCATTGAAAAAGGCTCGCTTCTTTGCTCTGGTTTCATTCTTCGTGTCCCGACACAGGTCGGCGCTCGCGATGACACTGGGAATGTGCCGTATGTCAGTTTCCTTTCCCCTGTCCAATCAAAGCAAACGAAAGAATTCAGGAAAACGCAAACGCGCACTGCTTACAAAACCTGGCATCGGGGTCGTTAATCGTGCTGCAGGAAGGGCAGATCTGGGCTTCGTCCGGCTCAGCTGGCTGCGCCGCTTCTGGAAGATGCGCCGCTTCTGAAAGATGCGCCGCTTCTGAAAGATGCGCCGCTTCTGAAAGATGCGCCGCTTGTGCTGGAAGTTCCTCCGCTTGGCCTGGCGCGAGCCGTTTGGCATCCTTTTTCCTGGAGCGCCCAAGCCGCTTTGCCAGGCTGCGCCCCAGGTTTTTCCCCCGGTCTGTGGCTTCCCTGGTAAAGCCTCTCAGCATCTTTTTCGTGGCGTGCCGGCCTGTCAGGTACCAGTGCAGGACGGCCTGCCCGACAGTATATGTTCCTGAATAAGCCACGGCAACTTTCGGAACGATCCCCCACGCCGGGATCAGGCCCACAAGCGAACGAGCGACCTGCCTCCAGAGGAAGCCACTACCGATCACACCACTGAACTCCGTAATGTAATACTGCCAATCTGAGGACTGGCCGAGTGAGAGTCCGACTTTGTAAACGAGCAGCGCCTGGGCTTTCGTCAGGATGAGGATATCCGCCACGTTCAAGGGAATATCGAGGATCGGGACGATCTCTGCAAGGCCGGTCGAGAAGGCATAAGCGGCATTGGCCGTACTCGTTTCAGAGATCAGGTTGCGAGCGACCGTCTCACGCAGGAGCGGGTACCGCCTGCCGAGCGCCATCGCGAATCCGGGAAGCTGCTTGAGCATCACCGGGACTAACCGCTTTTGCAACTCTTCCCAACGGTCTATGGATACATGCACGATTGGAAACACGCTGGTATTTAAAGACAAAAGTTCTGAGTCTGAATCAGGTTTACCGGCCGGGAGATCGTGAACCACGATCACACGCAGACCTTTCATGGCCCAGCGGTCCAGCAACCGCGTTTGCACGTCACCATTATCCGGATCTGCCCCGGCGATCAGCAGCACAAGGTCGGCAGAGACGATATCTGCACCAGAGCCCAGATCTACGAGAGGGATCGGGGAATGAGACTCTGCATCCGGGCGGCGCGGATCGCTACGAATCTGGCCTGCGAGCAGTTGCATCCTGTCGAGGTCCGCCCCCACGATGAAGAGGCGCACCTCCTGCTCAGCTGTTTCCCGGATACGTTGAAGATCCAGTTCTTTTATGTTTCGCCAGACGTTGGAGATACCAAATTTAGGAGTCATCAGGATGTTTATATCACGATCTCGAGATGTGGTGGGTCGGCACAGTTGAATAGAAAGTTAAACTTACCGGGTGTAATTGATCACGTCGTTTCTTACTGCATGGTATCATTTTTGCTGTCAATCCCGATCGTTAAAACTGAATTGGAGCAAATTATGCCGTCTATTGCCTCCCGACTTCGCTTTTTCACGGAGTCGGTGATCCGGGAAATGACCCGGGTTGCCGATGAATGCGGCGCAATCAACCTTTCTCAGGGATTCCCTGATTTCGATCCGCCGGACGCGCTTGTCAGGGCTGCCCAGGAAGCGCTGGAGGGAAACTACCACCAGTACGCCACGACCTGGGGCGCACCTGACTTTCGCACAGCACTGGCTTTGAAGCAGTCGCGTTTTATGGGAATCGAGGTCGACCCGGGTGCGCACATTACAGTAACATGCGGCAGCACCGAAGCAATGATGACGGCCCTTATGACCGTCTGCAACCCGGGGGACAAAGTCATCGTGTTTTCCCCGTTCTACGAGAACTACGGGGCAGACACCATCCTGACAGGCGCCGAACCCATCTACGTTGACCTGCATCCCCCGGATTACCGTTTCGATCCGGATGAATTGAGGCAGGCATTCCAGGAAGGCGTGAAGGCCCTGGTCTTATGCAATCCTTCGAACCCTACCGGGCGCGTATTCAGCCGTGAAGAACTGCAGACCATCGCGGATTTCGCCCAGGAATATGATGCTTTCGTGGTTACGGACGAGGTATACGAACATATCGTTTACGAGCCTCACCGACACACGTACATCGCGAGTCTGCCGGGTATGTTCGAACGGACGCTCTCCTGCAGCTCGCTCTCAAAGACTTATGCCATTACAGGTTGGCGGCTGGGTTATGTCATTGCGCCGGCATTTGTTACCGCCGGGGCGCGCAAGGTACACGATTTCCTGACAGTCGGCGCACCGCACCCTCTCCAGCAGGCCGCTGCGCAGGCCCTGGCTTTCCCAGATTCTTATTACGATGCACTCCAGGCGGAATATGCCCACCGCAAGGAGGTGTTTCTCGCCTATCTCGATGAGGCCGGACTGACATATACCGATCCGGAAGGGGCTTATTATGTGCTCGTGGACCTGTCTGAATTCAATGTGAAAGATGACACGGCGTTTTGCAAATGGATGGCGCGCGAGGTCGGCGTAGCTACGGTTCCGGGATCAAGTTTCTTCCGCGATCCGGTCAACCACCTGATCCGTTTCAATTACGCCAAGCGAGATGAAACCCTCCACGCCGCGGGGGAGAGGCTGTTAAGGCTGCGGGAGGCGGTGGAACGCGTTAAGGAACGGACAAATTGGTAAGACGAGTCAGCGATTCAGCGGATCAGCGAGTCAACATTTCAATCCGCTCACTCGCTACCCGTGCCGTCGCATAAAGCGTGCCATGCGTTCGAGCGCTTCTTCAATTTCCTCGTAAGCTGTGGCGTAGGAGCAGCGCACGAATCCCTCTCCGCCGGCTCCGAAGGCTGCGCCGGGCACAACGGCTACTTTCTCTTCCTTCAACAGCATTTCAGAAAACGTGTCGCTGTCCATTCCGGAAGCCTGGATACTCGGGAAAGCATAAAATGCGCCGAACGGCTCGAAAGTCGGCATGCCGAGGTTGTTCAGGCCGCTGACGATCAGTTCACGCCGCCGGTTATATTCATTGCGCATTGCAAGGACGTGCTCATCGCCATTGAGGAGCGCGACGAGGGCTGCATCCTGTGCAGTGGTCGGTGCGGACATGATCGTGAACTGGTGCACACGCAGGAGGCCCTGCAGCAGGTCGGCCGGGGCACAGGCATACCCGACGCGCCAGCCTGTCATGGCGTAGTCTTTCGAGAATCCGCCCAGCAGGATCGTGCGCGCTCTCATTCGAGGCAGCGCAGGAAAACAGACATGTTTCACACCGTAAACGAGCTGGTCGTAGATTTCGTCGGAAATGACGAGCAGGTCGTGACGTTCTGCGATCTCCGCCAGCCTGACGAGGACTTCTTTCGAGGCGACTGCGCCGGTCGGGTTGTTTGGATACCCGATAAAAATGACCTTGGTCCTTGGCGTGATCGCAGCTTCGATCTCCCCAGGGTCGAGCATGAAGTTATTCTCGACTCGACTCGGGATTTCCACCGGAACGCCGCCGGCCAGCACGACTTCAGCCTGGTAAGAGACAAAGCAAGGCGTTGGGATAATGACCTCATCTCCGGGTTCGAGAACGGCCGTCATAGCAAGGTAAAGGGCTTCGGATACACCGACAGTGATCACGATTTCGCTTTTCGGGTCGTAAGTCACCCTGTAAAGCCGTTGGAGGTGGTCAGATAGAGCCTCGCGCAATTCGATGATGCCGGCGTTGGACGTGTATCCTGTTCGACCGGCCTTCAACGAGCGGATGCCGGCTTCCAGGATCGGCTCGGGTGTGACGAAATCCGGCTCGCCGATACCGAGGGATATGACGTCATCCATCGTGGCGACAATATCAAAGAATTTGCGAATACCGGAAGGTTTCAGTCTTTTCACTCGTGAAGTGAGAAATCTACGTGCATTGTTTTCGTGTATATCCAATTGAAAATCTCCAAAAACTCAACTCACCGGATCGGGTAAATTGATTCTATCCGTTCAGAGCGCCGGTTGTAACGGCGGCATTGTCCCCGACGGTGATTATACCGCTGACACCGCTCAAATACGCATTTGCGCCCGTAAACGAGTCGCGCAGGTCGCAGCCTGTCACGATGGTTTTTTCTCCGATGATGCTGCTTCGCAGGACAGATCCGTCGATCCTGCAGCCTGCCCCGATTGATACGTGCGGGCCGACGATCGAAGCACTGACCCGGGCGGACGGCGCAATATTGACCGGCGGGACGATGGTCGCGCCGTCTGTATCTGCTCGCGAAGTGAA
>JBFGQG010000192.1:0-6822 GCA_041564295.1 Anaerolineales bacterium
TCTCGGTTGCTAAGATGATTTCAATCTAAAAAGAATTTCAGAAGGAGATCACGATGATATCCCGACAATCCCTCACTCTCATGTTTTTCTTCATCACAGGCATGTTTTTGACCGCCTGCAGCAGCCTGTCGGGTGCTGGTGGTGCAGTGCTATTCCCGACAGCTACATCACAGACACCTCCTATCAATCCGGGGCAGAATATTCTCGATATGGCTTTCATCGAAAGCATTGAAATCTGGTTACTCGATTCCTCCCCTATGCAGGTGAATGTGAATGTGAAAGGATCCTTTCCAGACGATTGCACAACATTAAATGAGATAAACCAGTCTCGCGCGGAGTATTCGATCCTGATCAGCATCTCCACGAAACGACCGGTTGGAGTGATCTGCACTCAACAGCTGCATCCTTTCGATATCAACATTTCTTTGGATATTTCCGGATTGGAATCCGGCTTGTACACAATCATCGTCAATGGAATCAATGAGACTTTTACCCTCGTCCATGACGATGCCTCATCTGCACCACTCGCAAGCCTGGGAGGTATTGTCTGGCACGATCTTTATGCTGTTGGTGGTGGAGAGGGGGGTGCACCGCTCATGCCAGGACCCGGATGCATACCTGCAGATAATTTCTACCGTGCGAACGGCATTAAAGAACCTGGTGAACCCGGTCTGGAAGGAATCCGCGTCAGTCTTGGAGCCGGTGACTGCCAGGAAAACTCGACAACAGCCACTACGACAGGTCCCGACGGTGTTTTTGCTTTCAAGGATTTGCAGCCGGGATTCTACTGTGTGATGATCGAGCCGATAGACGAACAGAACGCGCCTCTTCTCATTCCAGGGGACTGGACCTATCCTGCAGAAGCAGTGGGTAAAGAAATCGCATCTTTTCCGGTGATGCTCTTTCCAGGTGAGACAAAGACCGATCTCAGTTTTGGTTGGGACTACCAGTTCCTGCCGGTTCCTCCGCAAGTCCCAACACCAGTACCAACGGCAACCCCGATCCCAACCCCGATCCCGACCCCATGCAACTGGATAAAGTTTATCGCTGATGTAACCGTCCCGGATTACACGCCGTATTCACCCGGCACTGTATTCACCAAGACGTGGCGTCTGCAGAATATCGGGACCTGCTCGTGGACTGCTGGTTATGACCTGGTTTTCGTCAGCGGCAATGCGATGACCGACAAGATCTCACACCCTCTGCCGGCTGAAGTGAGACCTGGTGAAATGGTTGACCTATCAGTCAGGTTGACGGCACCGCTCTCGACCGGCAATTTCAAGGGGAGCTGGATGCTGAGAAACCGTAGCGGCGAATTGTTTGGCCTTGGTCCAAAATCTGACGAGTCATTCTGGGTCTTGATCAAAGTCATCGCTCCCAACGCCCATTATGATTATGACTTTGCAGCAAATTACTGCCTTGCGCAATGGTCGAGCGACGCAGGTAAACTGGGCTGTCCGGGTAAAGTGGTTCACTCTCAGGGTTTTGTGATTCTGCTGGATAACCCGAATCTCGAAAACCGCACAGAGAATGAACCTGCTCTCTGGCTGCGACCAAATCACAATACTGGAGGATGGGTTGGCGGTGAATACCCACCGATCATCTTCCAGGACGGCGATCACTTCAAAGCCTGGGTCGGATGTCTGTCTGAAAGCAAAGGATGTCAGGTTACTTTGAAATTGAGCTATCGTGCGGATGGTGGAGGGTTGAAAACGCTGGCTACCTGGCGCGAGACATTTGATAGCGAGGTCACTTATGTAGATGTCGATCTGTCGTTCCTTGCCAGAAGATCTGTTGTGTTCACGCTGTCCGCAGAAGTCAATAACAAGAAATTTGAATCTGCGAATGCCTTCTGGTTTGTCCCAAGAATTGAAAACCACACGAATTCAGGCGGTTCGCACGGTACTGAACCCTAAATTCAAATGTATGCCTGATGTCACGCTTCAGATGCCGGTCGGAAAATCAACAGGCCGGCATTTTTCTAATCAATCGGTATGCCTTGTAAACCAGATTTCTCGCAGCCCTTCGGCGAGAAAATTTATCCATAGACCAGCGACAAACAGAGCCAGCCCGGGAAAAACCAGCAACCACCAGGAATGCCGGTAGAACGACCTGCCTTCATTGAGCAGCGCACCCCATTCCGGAGTGGGCGGTTGGGCGCCTAATCCGAAAAAGCTCAGGCCCGACGTCAGCATAAGAAATCCACTCAACTGAATCACTGCATACAGGATAATAAATGGGGCAATATTCGGGATGATATGAAATCTGAGGATCTGAATACCAGAAGCGCCGAGGGCTTTACTGGCAAGGATGTATTCCGAACGTTTGGTAACGATGACCAGGCCACGAACCACGCGAATACATTTCGGCATGGCCGAAATCCCTAATGCAAGCAAAACCGTTAGGAGACCAGGCCCTAATATGCTGACGACACTGAGCAAAATTAATAGCGTGGGGAACGCCAGCCATATGTCTACGATCCGCATGAGAACAATATCGGTAATCCCTCCCGAGTAGCCTGCAATCAGTCCTATCAATGATCCGCAAAGGATCGTGACCATTGCGCCCGAGAAGGCCACACCCAGGGAATACCGCCCCCCCCAGAGAACGCGAGCTAGCACATCACGCCCCAGGTAATCCGTCCCAAACCAGTGCGAACTGTCCGGCGGCTGTAAGAGGGAATTGTAGTCCGTTTGTAAAGGGGACACAGGCAGGACTGATTCTATAAAAGTAAACGCCAATACCATAAAGATGCATCCTGATAACCCGAATAGAAACATCGGGTGTCCAGATGCTTTACGCCAGGCAAACGGCAAAGAAAGGACAGCCTGCTGTTTCCGAATGGGAAATAAACCTCTGAAATGGGATCGTAGAGATTGATTAATCATGTAGCAACCGGGGTTCCAACAGAATATAGATGAAGTCAACAACCCAATTCATTATGAAATAGATGGTGGCGGTAAACAAAACGATCCCCTGGATCTGAGGGAAATCTCTATTTGCGACAGCATTAATTGCGAAACGACCCAAACCAGGGCGATTGAAAATCATTTCAACGAATGCTGTTCCTGTCATGAGTTCGGAGGCAAGCAAGCCCGTTATTGTCAGGATCGGGATCAGAGCATTTCGAAGTGCATGGTGTAAGATGACACGCAATTCGCTGGCACCTTTCGCCCTTGCGGTTCGTATATAATCTTTCTCGAGAACTTCAATCACTTTCGCCTCAGTAAAGCGAGCGATCGTCGCACATGGTATTGCAGCTGCACAAAGGCTCGGGAAAAGCAACCCGCCACCTCCAACAACAGGTATCCAGCCCAGGTGAACACCAAATAACAAAATACAAAAAAGCGCTAAAACAAAAGTTGGAATTGAATGAAAGGAGACCATCCCCAATTTAAGAAAAGATCGGAACCAGCCGTGGCGAACCACCCCAGTATAGATCCCTGCCGAGATACCAATAAATACTGCCAGAGTGAGACTCACACCTGCTAAAGCCAATGTATTGGGCATTCTTTCAACAATTTCATTCAATACCGGCGAACGGCTGCGAATAGAAATACCCATGTCTCCCATCACTGCATTTGCCAGATAGCGTAAATATTGCTCCAAGAAAGGGGAATTTAGCCCCAGCTCTGCTCTAACCTGCTCGATTTGGGTTTCCGAGGCATTGACGTCTAACATCAACCGAACCGGATCGCCGGGTATTATCCGGATGATCGCGAAGGTTACCAGAGTAACCCCCAACCAGACCAGAACTGCTCCAACGATGCGGTGCAACAATTTGATGTACATACTATTCTGGCTATGGAAACCTGAAATGTGCGTCAAAAAGAAAAATATCGTGGTGGAGGTTGACGGAAACGCCGGTTAAAGCCGGGGTGACGGGGATGAATATTTGTGTGTGATAAAGCGGTATTAAATACGCCTGGTTGATGAAGTATTGCTGGGCTTTGCGAGCCCACTCCTGACGTGCAGCACTTTCGATAGTTGTGCGAGTCTGACTAAGAATCTCATCGAGCAAAGGGTCTCTTATGGATAATCCTGAAAACAGCCCATCTGAACTGAAAGCAATATAAAGCATATCGATATCAGGGTAACCGATATGACCAATTCCAAGTTCATACGTGCCATCAAAACGCACACGCTGGCGCAGAATGCCGGATTCAACGAGTTCGATTTCGATTTGAACGCCGATCGCTGACCACATGTCCGCTAACGCCGCGGCAAGTATGTCATAGCTTTTAATATTGCTTGTTAACAGAGTGAACTTTAATGGATTCCCATCTTTTTCATAAATACCATCAGGGTTTACCACGTACCCAGCCTCTTCAAGAAGGGTGCGCGCCTGAGAAACGTCGTAGGGATATCCGATTTCTTCCACACCTGGCCAATATCCAATAACAGATGGAGATATCGGACCGAATTGAGGTTCTCCACGCCCTCCAAGTACGATCTTTACGAGCGATTCTCTATCAACTCCCAGGTTCAATGCCTGGCGGACGCGGATATCTTGAAGTTCCGGGATGTCCAAATTTATTGCGACAAATGGATCCAATCCGGTAAACGGGACGATAAGAAAATCAAATTGCCCGTTTCTCTCCAAAACCGTGATGTCTTTTGGTGAAAGCTCATATCCGATGTGTACCTCTCCCTTTTCGACTGCCGCAAGCCGAATTGAGTCTTCGGGGATGAACCAGTATTCCAGGAACTCGATAAACGCCGGTCCTGCGTGTGCGAACGGCGGCCCCCATGTAAAGTCCTCGTTTCGGGCCAATCGAATTGATTTACCTTGCTGCCAATCAACGAACTTAAACGGACCAACACCCACCGGCCGGCGGAAATAATTGTCTCCAGCCTCCTCGATCGCACGCGGACTAAGAGGCTGTAAATATGGGCCAAATGAAGCCAGCATGGTCAAAAACGGTGCAAAAGGTTCACGAAGTCTTATTACAAACGACAGATCTCCGACAACTTCTAATTCACTGACCACTCCCAAAGCGAATGAGGCTGAAGCGTTTTTTTCGATGGCGCGCTGCAGCGTCCACACATAATCATGCGCTGTAAGCGGATCTCCGTTGTGGAAAATTACTCCGTCTCGAAGCTTGAAGGTGTAGGTCAGACCATCGTCGGACACGTCCCATTTTTCTGCCAGGTAAGGCACGAGCGAACCATCCGGTGCCCGCTGTAGCAGCCAGGCGCCTGTGCGGTTCAGGATAAAAGCGTCGTAGAGGCTTGTTGCATAGCTGGCGTCAAGATTTGAAGGTTCACCTGCCATGCTGATGACGATCGTACCGCCCCGGCGGTCATCAGTTAACGGATCAGGCGCGTCTATCGTATTGCCGCCGGAACCTGTACATCCGATAGCGAATATTCCTGCAAGAAGGAAAGTGAAGGCTAGGTTAAAACTTTTCAATGAATCTGGATGGTCAAATTTTCATTGATATCAGGAGAGTGATTATTGGGTGTGAATTTGCGTCAAGCGTAAACTGCGCTGGTGATTATATCAGGTGGGTCCGTATTGCTCAATTCTGCCCTGTCCCTCGGTACAGCCTCCAGACTAGTCCTTCGTCCGGTGTAAATGAAGATCAATCTGGCTATCATAGAAGTACCAAAAGACAGTTTTGGCAAAAGGAGTGTTCTATGTCCCGCACGGCGCTAATCACTGGCGCGAGCAAGGGCCTCGGCCTAACGCTGGCGCATTTCCTCTCCCAACAAAATTACAATCTCGTCCTCACCGCCCGTAGTCGCGATGCGCTTGCAGCCGCAGTATCCGAACTCAACAGCACAGCGGACACCATTGCAGTTCCTGGCGATGTCGCCGATGGTGAACACCGGAAGCGTTTGATAGCTGCAGCACACGATCTCGGCGGTTTAGATCTGCTCGTTAACAACGCTTCCACATTGGGTCCCAGTCCGCTGCCAGACCTCGTCGATTTCCCCCTTCAAGCACTTCATAAATTGTTTGAGGTGAACGTCATTGCACCTATAGCACTGGTGCACGACGCCCTGCCGCTCCTCCGAGAAAATAACGGGCTCGTAGTCAATATTTCCAGCGATGCTGCCCTTGGCGGCTACCCCGGCTGGGGCGGATATGGTATGACGAAGGCTGCACTGGACCTGGTCAGCCTTACGCTCGCAAACGAATTGGAACCGTTTCAAGTAGGCGTCGTCGCCGTTGATCCTGGTGATATGCGCACCGATATGCACCAGGCCGCTTATCCCGGAGAAGATATTTCCGACCGGCCCCTGCCTGAAGTGACCCTGCCTTTTTGGGGCTGGCTGCTGGGCCATGACCCTCTCGATGTTTCAGGGCGGCGTTTTCAGGCTCAATCCGAACGTTGGGAAATCAAGGAGCCGGCATGAACCGACTCGATTTAATTTTCAACAGGCCTGAAGAATTGGCTGCAACAGCGCCTCCCGAAGCGCGCGGTCTGGCTCGTGACGAAGTTCGCCTGATGGTTTCCACTTTAAATGGACACCAACACGGCCGCTTTATCGACCTTCCGCAATATCTCCAACCCGGCGATCTGCTTGTCGTGAATGAAAGTGCGACTTTGCCGGCAAGTCTGTCCGCAAACCACGCCGTGTCAGGAAGTTTTCTCCTCAACCTTTCTACCCATTACGGCAACAATCTCTGGCTGGCTGAACCGCGCTGGTCGAGCGATCGTCCGGGGCCGCTGCCGATGCAAAGAGGAGACCGTATTGATGTCAGTGGAATGGAAGGCCTCCTGGTCACTCCGTACCCCGGGCTTCCTCGCTTATGGTTTGTCCGATTTGATCGTGACGCCTACGCCACAATGAAAACGCATGGGAGGCCCATCA
>JBFGQG010000193.1:0-6821 GCA_041564295.1 Anaerolineales bacterium
CGCTCTCATGTAGTCCTTCGCCCAGCGTCCCGATACCACTGTTTTCGACGAACCGCTTTACGCCCATTACCTTTCCAAAACACCCGCTCGCGATTACCATCCCGGCGCTGAACGGGTAATCGCTGAGATGGAGAACAACGGCGAAGTTGTCGTGCGTGACCTGATCCTGGGCGAGCACCCGACACCCGTCGTTTTCTTCAAGCACATGACCCACCACCTCGTCGACCTGGACTGGTCCTTCATGGACCGGACCGCCAACGTACTCCTGACGCGCGACCCGGTCGACATGTTGCCAAGCTATGCCGTTGTGGTCGAACAGCCAGCGCTCGCCGACGTCGGTTACGCCCAGCACGTCACGCTGCTCGAATTCCTGCGGACGCGCGGGCAGGAACCGGCCGTGTTGGATTCGAAGCAGGTCCTCCTGAACCCCCGCAAGGTGCTCACCGAACTATGCGAGCGCATCGGTATCCCGTTCATGGAAAAAATGCTTTCCTGGCCTGCTGGGCCGCGGCCTGAGGACGGTTCCTGGGCCGAATTCTGGTATGCTTCCGTGCACCGTTCTACCGGTTTTTCGCCTTACCGTCCGAAAAAAAGCCCATTTCCCCCACACCTAGAACCGCTCCTGGCGGAATGTAAGCCTTATTATGAAAAACTTAACGCGCTCGCGATCCGGGGTGCTTGATACCTGGCAGCAGGCAGCGAAACGGTTAAAGGCTGAGACTTTTGCACTCTACCTGGCTTACCATGACCCACGCGTACCCGTGTATGCGAAGGCTTTCGCCATTATCGTCGTCGCTTATGCGTTCAGCCCGCTAGACCTGATTCCCGATTTCAACCCCATCATCGGATACCTGGATGACCTGATCCTCGTCCCTCTTGGTATATCCATTGCACTGCGTATGATTCCGAACCAGGTAATGGACGAAGCGCGGGTCCGAGCGGGGTCAGTTACGCCCGAAAGACCATAAGCTGTTGGGTGGTTGTTGGGATCGTTTCCATATGGTTGGGACTTGCGCTGATGGGAATTTATTTGCTTGCCGGCAGGGTCAGGTCGTGAGATTAGTCATGATGTCAAGTGCATCAGACGGGATGAGTCGCTCTGATCGCAGAAAATGAGGAAAAATTCGACCGGGCGCCAAATGCTTGACCTTCCATTACCGACTATGGTAATATCGCAAGACCGGTACAAACCGGAATAGAAATGAAAGGAGACGCGCTACAGATGAACCAGTTTTACACACACATCAAAGTTCGCATGACTGCCGTTCCGCAGGGTAATGGCGGATTCGCGCCTACGCGTAGTGCGTCTGTTGGCAGGTGAAAGCCTGATTTTGTAAACTCCCACGCCACGGACGCAGCTGCTGCACCGTGGCTTTTTTCTTTAAGATTTGTGGTTTTCCCACTGCTCTGAGTCACGGTCTCGCAGCTCACCGTGGCTTTTTTTTGTTTGAACAAAGAGACACGTCCGTTGAACAAGGAAGAGTAGAGATGACAGAAACCACATACACCATCCACGATTACGACCATCGTTTCGACGCAGGCCTTGCGGTCATGTGGAACGAATCGGACGACCAGTGGCCCGGCACCTTCACGGACGGCGTGCCCCTGACGGAAGAGCGCGTCCGCGAATGGATGGACCGCATAGAAGTGCTGATGCGCATGATCGTCGTCGAAGACGAAACGGGCAAGGTCGTCGGGTACGGCGACCTCTGGGATACGGCCGTGCGACCGAAATCATGCTACGTCGCCCTGCTCAACGTCCATCCTGAGCACCAGGGCCGCTCGCTGGCCCGCCGGATGCTCGTCCGAATGGTAGATTGGGCCGTGGAGAACGGCTACGACCGCATCACGATCGGTACCTGGCCGGCGAACCTGAAAGCCATGCCGCTTTACAAGAAGGTCGGTTTCTTCTGGAAACCCGACACAACGGTCTACATGGAAAACTACCTCCCTGCCGCACGTCTCCTTCCTGCCGCGCAGGACTTCTTCGCCCACCACGACTGGTACCGCACGTACGACCGCGAACTTGACCAGGTGGAAGACGGAAGCCCACACCCACACACAGGAAACATGAAGGTCTACACCCTGCGCTGGCAAGATGGAGATGGTTACCTGGAGACAGTTTTTGATCGCAATGCCCAGGCGCTGACCGGGATCGAGACGCCGGAGTGGGCCGTATTCGCCCGCGCGCTCGAGCCGGAACCCGGCGAAGGCATCTGCTATCCGTTCGAATGGGAGATCCGTAATAAAACGGACCAGGTTCTGCCGGTGCGGCTCCAGGCGGAAGCAGACGAGGGGATTGACCTTTGCTGCGAAGCTGCGTTCGAACTCCTACCCGGGTCCTCGCGCATCCTGCGGGAAGAGTTCCGGGTTGAGCCGGGCGCGCCGAAGTACAAAGGTCACCACGACGACGTCCAGACTCCGAAGGTTCGTACTGAAGTGCAACTCAACGGGACACCGCTTGAACTCGGCACCGGCCTGCGCTACAGCCCGGCGCTGGAGCTCAGCCTGTATCCGGCCGAGGCAACGCTCACACCAGGTGTCCTGCAGACGGTCCATATCCAGTTGCACAACCGGACGAAACTCGATCTGGAAGGCGCGCTCGAACTGGACCTGCCGGAAGGCCTGCAGGCCGACTGGAACAGGCAGACCTTCAGTGCACCGCCGGAGGGCTTCGCCGGCCTCCCGGTGGTGCTCACAGCCGAGAAAGCGGGATATTACCCGCTGAATGTTCGGGCCGAGACCGATGCAACCGGCGTGCTTTCTCCAAAGCTGCTGCCGGTGACTGCGCCGGAGCTTGGCGGATGGACGGCGGGGCAGGGTGATGAAGAAATCCTGCTGGAAAACGATTTCTTCCGCGTCACGGCGAAGTCCCGCGCAGGTGAAGCAGTGATCTTCAACAAAGATCTGCACGAAGAAGACGCCCGCCTGATGGAAGAGATCGGCCCGGCCTACGTGCCCTGGGACCTGCACGAGCAGGAATACGATCTGCACCTGGAGACGACCGGTGGTGAGGCGAAAGCGGTCATGACTGTCCGCTCGACCCGCTTCCCGGGCGTCGTAGTCGGAAGAGAGATCTCCGTCAATGCTTCGCCGCTGATCAAAGTGAGCGTCTGGGTCACGAACAACAGCGAGCAGGCCTATGAAGGTCTGCACCTGCGGCCTCACGTCCGCGTGGCACATGAAAACCGGCGCTGGATCGCCGTCCCGTTGAAGGAAGGCATTGTCGTAGAGCACGGCTCGCAGTTCGGAAATACTGAAGAGGACCTGCCGAAGTCGCTCGACCGCTACAGTGAGACCTGGATCGGATACGACGACCAGAACCGGGCGATCGGAATGATCTGGCAGGAGGGCCGGATGAAAGAGATCCTGAACGAGGAGGGCCGGCACTTCATGATTTTCGAGACGCCTCTGCTTCCTGGTGAGACCAGACATATCGCTCCGCTGTACTTCTACAGCGGTCCAGGCGATTGGCGCGCTGTACAGCAGGCCTGGCGTCGTTTGAGCGGCGCTGCGGCAGCCAGGAGTTTCGTCACTTCCGACACCGAAGTACGGACACACCTGGCGATCCCGCAGGACATTCAGCCGCTTGTGACACTCGAGAAACACGTGGAGACCCGGCTGAGGGTTGAGACGACGCGTGAATATAAGCTGACAGGCTCGATCAACATCCGGCCGCCGCAAGGCTGGAAAGTCAGACCGGCAAAGATGTCTTTCGAAATCGACAACGAACACCCGAAGGAAATGGCCCTGCGGTTGGAAGCGCATAATGAGGTTGCGCCCGGCGCATATGCCGGTGACATCGTCTTCGAATCGCAGGTTTATGACCGGAAAGAGCCGTTCCCAGTGATTCTTCTGGGCGATAACACTGAGAAGGTATCGATCAGGCCGCTGAAAGATGACCGCTACGCAATCGAGAACGGCGCCGGTCGCTGGACGGTTGCACCGGGATTCCATGCCGGCGTGACGAGCTGGCTGGAAAAAGACAGCGACACCAACCACCTGTACACCACCTACCCGGAAGACGGCGAGTGGAGCTGGTTGAAACCGGCTTTCGGCGGGATCCGGCCCGTGCTGTACGACCCCAACCAGGATTCCGGCTGGCCCGGCAAGCTGCACGAAGAAAACTTTACCGCTTCACCGGTCTCGGGCCAGGATGAACTGGGCCTGGAATGGTCCGGTGTGCGCCTGGCAGCCGAAATGCGAGCGGAGCGCTTCAAAGGGTTGAAAGTCGAACTGGACTACCTGACCCTGCCAGGTTCGAACGTGTTGAAAACCGTCTTTCGAATGAACAACACCACGCCGGTTCATCGAAAAGTCATGATCGGCTGGCTGACGTTCATCCAGGTGGATGGAGATTACTCCAATAGCGTGCTGCATACGCTGGATTACGTTCGCAAGCGCACGCCGCACAGCAGTTGGGGCCTTCACGACCGCTGGGCTGCTGTGGAGAACCCAGAGACCGGGAGAGCGCTCGCCGTTGTGCCCGCAGGCGGCGCGTGCCTGCTGCAGGCGATCGACATGGGTGTCTTTGGAGCGCACGTGTTCGTCCGGGAGATTTCGGACGTCCCGCCGTCGAAGACGGTGGAAGAATCGGCTTTTTTTGCTCTTGCTGGAACGGTTGAAGAAGCCAGGTTGTATAAAGACCTTGTGAGGGAACGAGGGAAATTATGAAAATTTCTGTGAACCAATATTGGTCACTGCTGGGAAGATATCTGAAACCGGAGTGGAAGCGCGCCGTCCTGATGTTCGGCCTGCTGCTCGCCAGCATCGGCCTCCAGCTCTTTGTGCCGCAGATCGTGCGCGAATTCATCGACTCGGCCCTGGCGGGAGAACCTGTAGCGGTGCTGACCCGCCTGGGCGGCATATTCTTGCTGCTGGCAGTGGCCAAAGAAATCGGCTCGCTGTGGAGCACATATATCAGCCAGGACGTCCGGTGGCGATCTACCAACGCGCTCCGCCGCGACCTGGCCCTGCACACGCTGAAACTGGACATGAAATTCCACAACCTGCGCACGCCGGGTGAGATGATTGAGCGAGTCGACGGGGATGTGGACGAACTCTCGAACTTTTTCTCTCAGTTCGTGATCCAGATCCTGGGGAACCTCATTCTACTTGTCGGTGTCCTTTTCATGCTGTTCAGAGAAGACGTCCGGATCGGCTTCGCCTTCCTGGCCTTCTGCCTGGTGACCTTCTTCGTGCTGCTGAAGATCATCAACTATGCAGTTGGGTATTGGGAAAAGGCGCGTGAAGCCAGCGCGGAACTGTTTGGCTTCCTGGAAGAGCGCCTGGCCGGCACGGAGGACATCGCCGCACTTGGTGCAGGGGCTTACAAAATGCGGCGGCTCTCCCAGGCGCTGACGACCCACCTCGTCGATTCGCGCGTGGCCTGGGTCAAAGGCGCCGTCATCTGGATGGTTTCATTGTCGATCTTTACACTCGGAAACATCCTGGCCTTCGCAATGGGTGCCTTGTTCTACCAGGCCGGCACGCTGTCTATCGGCAGCGTCTACGTCATCTTCCACTACACGGAACTGTTGCGGCGCCCCCTGGAAACGATCACTCGCCAAATGCAGGACCTCCAGCGCGCCGGCGGCAGCGTCGCCCGCATCCAGGAACTCTTTGCCATGCAGCCGAGCCAGAAAGACGGGCAAGGCGCCATGGGTATCGCCGACGCGGCGCATGTTGCATTCGACGGGATCAAGTTCAGCTACAACGGCGAAGACGTTATCCTCGATGATGTCGGTTTCGACCTGGAACCCGGCAAAGTGCTCGGTTTACTCGGGCGGACCGGTTCCGGAAAAACGACGATCGCTCGCCTGCTCTTCCGCCTGTACGATCCGCAGGAAGGTGCTGTGCGTTTGAACGGGGTGGACGTGCGATCGCCCAGCCTGAAGGACCTGCGGCGGAGCGTGGCGATGGTCACGCAAGACGTGCAGCTCTTCAAGGCCACCGTGCGCGACAACCTGACCTTCTTCGACAGGAATATCACGGACGCCGAGGTCGAAGCTGCGCTGCGAGATCTCGGCCTGTGGGACTGGGTGGAGGAACTGCCCGAAGGGCTCGACACAGTGCTCGAATCGGGCGGGGGCGGCCTGTCCGCCGGTGAAGCGCAGCTGCTGGCCTTCACCCGTGTGTTCCTGCGCAATCCCGGCCTGATCGTACTGGACGAAGCATCGTCCCGGCTCGATCCTGCAACGGAGCAGCTGATCGAGCGTGCAGTGGACAAGCTGTTCGAAGGGCGCACGGCC
Source organism: Anaerolineales bacterium (assembly GCA_041564295.1). Lineage (GTDB taxonomy): Bacteria > Chloroflexota > Anaerolineae > Anaerolineales > JABWBV01 > DATDOR01. Next base: position 6,252 of record JBFGQG010000193.1, read on the forward strand.
ATCATCATCGCACACCGTCTTGCAACTGTCCGCAGAGCCGACAGGATCATGATCCTGGAGAAAGGCCGGATCGTCGAGATCGGCGACCGTGAGCAGCTCTCCGCCGACCGGAAATCCCGCTTCGCCCATCTCCTGAAAACAGGAATGGAGGAAGTGCTGGCGTAACGAGTCAGCGAGTCTGCGAAAAAGCGAATCTGCGCTGAATCGTTACTCGCCTGGAGTGAAAACTTATGGAAATGAAAGACACTCGAATCCCTGCTACCTTCAACACCTACTACCTGGCCTTTCGGCAGGTCGCAATGGGGTTTAAGTCCTGGCTCGTAACATCCTTCTTCTGGGCACTGATGTGGGTCACACCGTTGATTGCCGGCTTGATCGTGCGCGCCGTTTTCGACCACCTGACCGGCGCGAAGCAGGCCGAAATCGGCCTCTGGGGGCTTCTGGCGCTGCTGGCCGGGCTGGCTTTAGCCCGCGTGATCGGCATCACCGGTGGCATCTGGACCACTGCGACTTTCCTGTTGACATCATCGGGACGTGTGCGCCGCAACCTGTTTCAGAGCGTGCTGTCAC
>JBFGQG010000194.1:0-6746 GCA_041564295.1 Anaerolineales bacterium
GATGCCAGTCAATGCTTCAAGGACCACGGTGCGTTCATCCAACCAGCCGTTGGCAGCGGCTGCCTTGATCATTGCATATTCACCACTGACGTTATAGGCAGCCAGGGGCATCTGGGGGTATGTCTCTTTGAGTAAGCGAATAATATCGAGGTAGGGGAGGGCCGGTTTGACCATCAGGAAGTCGGCCCCTTCAGCGACATCCAGTGCTGCTTCACGCACTGCTTCCCGGGCGTTTGCAGGGTCCATCTGGTGTGATTTCCTGTCGCCGAAACCAGGCGGGGACTCAGCCGCATCTCGGAAAGGTCCATAAAAACCGGATGCATATTTTACGGCATATGACATGATCGGAAGATGCTCGAATCCTGCCGTGTCCAGTCCGCTGCGGATCGCGCGCACCATCCCATCCATCATACCGGACGGTGCAATCACGTCTGCTCCGGCCTCCGCATGGGAAACGGCGACCTTTGCGAGGACTTCCAGGGTCGGATCGTTCGTAACGTAGCCTTCCGAGAGATGGGGGTAATCCCCATGATTGAGGATGCCGCAGTGACCGTGGTCAGTATATTCGCATAGACATACGTCTGTGGTGACCACCAAATCAGCTGCAGTCTCTTTTACCGCGCGAATCGCCTGCTGCACGATTCCGTCTTCGGCAAAGTTCTCTTTGCCGATGGGATCCTTTTCGGCAGGGATGCCGAAGAGGATGACGGAAGGGATGCCGAGACCGGTGATCTCCCGGATAATCTCCGGCAGCCTGTCTATAGACCACTGGTATTGTCCGGGCATGGAGCGGATTTCGTGGCGGATATTCTTCCCGTGGCGAACGAAGAGAGGGAAAATGAAATCGGTCGGTTGGAGATGGGTTTCTCGTACCATCGATCGCAGACCAGGTGAGTAGCGAAGCCGGCGGGGTCGCAAAGTTGGAAATTCCTGCGCGGAATGGATTCGATTCATGAGGCCATTTCCTTCCGATAGCGGGTTATCACATTTACCAGCCCTTCGATTGTGTGTGGGTTCGCCGTCATGGACACGGAAAAACCGAGCTTCTCGGCTTCTGCAGCTGTTTTAGGCCCGATACAGGCGATTACCGGGGGTCCAGGCAGCCTGAGCGGGTCAAGGCCGGTCAACAGGATTAGTGAATAAAAATTCCTGGCAGTTGACCCGCTTGTAAAAGTAATCACATCGACGCCCTCACGGATTAAAGCGAGGGCGTCAGGGTCGGATTTCTCGGATGCAGTACGGTATGTGGTCACCACCTCGACCAGCGCACCGGCATCCTTTAAGGCATCCGGTAGCGCCGGGTCGGCGATGTCGGCAACCGGCAGGAGGATTTTTTTCCTTTGCAGATCTCCAAGGCCATCGATGATCCGTTCGCCGAGGAAGTTTGCAGGCACATAATCCGCCTTGCGGTCATATGCTTTCAATCTTTCAGCTGTCTTATCACCGACAGCGGCAATTCTTGTGATTCCTGAGAGCTCCAGGCCGAGTTGAGCGAGAGTGTCAAAAAAAATCTCGACACCGTTTGCACTGGTGAAGATCAGCCAGTCGAATGAATGAATATTTGAGAACTTCGTCTGGAGCGTTTCCGGGGTTAAGACCGGTTCGATCGTGATTGCCGGAAAAAGTACTGGCTCGCAATGAGCAGCCTTCAACAGATCCGCAAAGGCCTGTGAGTTTTCTCTGGCTCTGGTAATTACGACACGCATCAGGCCGACTCCGGAGACAATCTGCTGAGTTCTTCGGACAGGGAACGTCTGGCCAGGTCGCGGCCTAAACGGACCGGGTTTGCACCAGAAGCGAACTGGTATGTCAGTTCATCGCCAAGCTCGACGGCGCTGACTGTGCGGAGATGCACAGTATCGCCGACGATTTCGGCATAAGCACCGATCGGCAGGGAGCATCCGCCTCCCAGCCCAGCAAGGTAGGCGCGCTCTGCTTCGACAGCTCTACGCGTTTCGCTGTGTTCGAGGACGCGGATCAGCTTGAGCACATCTTCGTCGCCCTTCCGGCACTGGACAGCCAGCGCACCCTGCCCTGGTGCCGGAAGCATCAATTCGAAAGAGAGATATTCGGTGATGTGTTCTTCCAGACCGAGGCGCCGCACGCCTGCTGCAGCAAGGACGATCGCATCGTACTGGCCTTCATTGACTTTACGGATGCGGGTATCGACGTTTCCACGGATCATCCGCACCTGGAGATCCGGCCTGCGCGCGTGGACCTGGGCCTGCCTGCGGTTGCTCGCAGTGCCGATGATGGCCCCTTGAGGGATGGTTTCAAGCGTATACCCAGCCGGACAGATCCAGACGTCGCGCGGGTCTTCCCTTGTGGGGATCACGCCTACGGTGAGTCCGGGTGAATCTTCTGTTGGGAGGTCTTTCAGCGAGTGAACGGCAGCATCGACGGATCCGGCGCGCAGGGCTTCTTCAAGCTCCAAAGTGAAGAGACCCTTACCGCCGATCTCAGGAAGCGGACGATCGAGGATGCGGTCGCCCTGAGTGGTGATGATTTCAATGCTGCATTCTAAATCAGGCCAGAAGCGCTGGAGTTCCGCGATAATGTGTTCTGTCTGCCAGCGCGCGAGGGCAGACGGTCGGGATGCAAAGATGAGTTGGTATTTCATGTGGCTTGCCCGTTGGTGGGTTTATTCTGGTCGATGCCGAAGAGGCCGCGGGCCACATTCGCATAGTCGACAGCTGAATCGCTCCCTGCGGCTTCGCGCAGGCGGATGGTCGGCTGGTGCAGGATTTTGGTAACAATCGAGCGGGTGAGCGTATCAAGATGCTGTTCGAGCTCGTTCGAAAGATCAGGCATCTGCCGGAGGGTCTTCTGGAGTTCGTCCTCACGAATGGCATTCGCCTGCCTGCGGATCTCTTTAATAATCGGGATGACATCCAGCGTGGAAAGATAGGCGAGGTATGCAGCGACCTCCTCTTCGATGATCGCTTCGACAGAAGGAACCTCAGCAGCGCGCAACGCCAGTGACTCATCCAGCCGGCTGGCGAGCGTGTCGAGGTCAAAAAGCTGCACGTTGGGGATATCCGCAGCGCTCTCTTCGACGTCGCGCGGCACGGCGATGTCCATGACCACCATCGGCCGGTCCGGTCTGGCAGCCATCGCCTCTCTGATATGGTCGTGTTTTATGATCAGGTGAGGAGCACCGGTCGATGTGATCACGACGTCCGATTTAGCCAGCACGTCGCGCAAGGATTCGAGCGCGAGCGCCTGTGCATCCCAACGTTCGGCCAGTTCTTTCGCCTTGGAAAGTGTGCGGTTGAGGACGGTCAGATTGCGTACTCCCCTTTTACGCAGGCTTTCAACTGCAATTTCCGCCATTTCGCCTGCGCCGACGATGAGCACGTGTGAAGTTTCTAATTCATGAACGGTCCCGGCGATCAGGTTGACCGCGACGGAGGAGATGGAAGCCGGGTTGTGACTGATACGTGTGTCGGTCCGCACCTTTTTGCCTGTGAAAATAGCTGCCTGGAAAAGGCGCGAAAGGATTTTACCGCTAGTATTGTGGCGGCGGGCGGCCGAATACGCGTCAGTTACCTGGCCGAGGATCTGGGGTTCACCAAGGACGACGGATTCAAGGCCTGCAGAAACTCTAAATAGATGCTCGACGGCCTCTGCATTGAGAAGCCTGTATGTGTTTTCTTTAAAAACTTCTACAGGGACGGACTGGATTTCAGAAAGAAATGTCGCAAGCAGGTCGAATATCGGTCGATTAGCGACAGCATATATTTCAACCCGGTTACAGGTCGAAAGGATAACGATTTCTAGAATTTCTGAAAAGTCGGGGTCTTGACCGCAGCCTAACCTGGCAAGGGCTGCATTCAGCCGGTGGGGTGTGAATGCCAGGCATTCACGAACGTTCAGGAGGGAAGTGGTATGGTTGAGTCCGAAGCAGTGTATTTTCATTGTGTGAGGCAACGTTTCCTCTTCAGATTAATTCAAGTGTAAATGTAAATTGTGATAAAAAGTACATAATTTTGGGAAGTTCTTCATTAGCGATCGGTTAAAGAAATTAATATAAGATGAGTAAGCAGTGCATATGTCATGCAGGACTCAGTACATCTGTCCCTTGACAATTGGTTTTGACGGTCGGGTTAAAAAAACATAGTCTGCCTGAAAAACCGGCAGACTGAGGCGAATTTCTGATGATCAGCCAGGCTTTACTGCAGCTGGGGATTCATACGCTGGGCCATGTCACGGAGCTGCTTGTAACCGACAGGCTTGATCAGGATGATATCAGCAAGTTCGTTAAGTTCCTGCGCTTTTCGGTCGTCAGCTGTGGTGACGATAACTTTTACAGCATTAAATCGTTCGTTCGAGCGAAGGTAGATCAAAAGCTCCAACCCGGTCACACCAGGGATGTGCAGGTCCAGAACGATCGTAGCCGGGACCTGGTCTTTCAAGCGGGCCAGCGCTTCCAGGCCGTTTCGAATAACGACGGTATCATATGAAGCATCTAACACGGCCTGGGCGAACGCAGTCGACAAGTTTTTATCATCCTCAATGACGTATGCCAGCGGAAGGTTTGAATAACTCATAGCAGAGAGCCCTCTTCATCGCGTTGCTTTACGTAATTCGAGTTCCGAAACTTGACAACGCGGCAATTAAACAACAATATTATCGCAATAAAAATTAGGTTTGTCTTGCCTCTTAACTCCTATTGACCTATAAATTGCGGATTTTTATTATTTTCAGGGAAGTTGTTGCAGGTTGGAGATACAATAGAAGGGCGGGCGATCTTAACCAAACCCAAACAGGAAATTCTCCATCCCGGTAATTTCGCTCCGAAGGCGACCTTATGGAATTCGAGACATTCGTCAACCTGGAAGACAGCGCGATTGCTTCGCTTGTCGAGGAAAAAGGGCCGCGTGTGGTCGTCTGTCCGATCAATGGGACTCGTCGCTGGTATCTTCTTGAAGCGCGGAAGGAATCGAGCGAAACGAATTTTCTTCAGGTCATCCTTGATCGCTACCTGGCGATTTTTGAACTTTTTTTCTCTCACGGTATCGCAACCCTGCTTACGCCCATTCTCGGCCCGGATATTGTCAACCGCGGGAAACAATATACGCAAATGGTTTTTGACGCGCTGGAGGAAATCACTACCGGTGAAAAATATAAAGCATATTATGGGAAGCGGGATGTCCGCGTGCGCTTCTACGGGGACTACAACCACTATTTTGCCGAATATGCCCCCGAATTGTTCACAAAACTATCGGAGATACAGGCGCATACAAGAGACAACCTGAAACATAAATTATTCTGGGGGATGTTTGCCCATGATCCGGTCGAAAAAATAGCCAGAATTGCTATTGATTACTACGAAGAGACCGGTAATCACCCGAAAAGACCGGATGTCGTAACAAAGTATTATGGCGAATACCTTCCGCCCGCGGATATTTTCATCGGAATGATGCCTCCGTCTGTTTTCGATTATCCGCTTCTTGACACGGGTGATACCGCGTTATACTTTACAACTGCACCTACGCCTTATTTGAACGAGGAGATGCTCCGGAGAATTCTGTATGATTATATGTTCGTTCGGAGGATTGATGATGACTATTCGGAATTATCGCCTTCGAACTGGGAAGAACTCGGGGCATTTTATGATGTTCATCTCGGGGATATTTATGGTCTTGGCAAGAAAACGGCACGGGGCAGTGTGTGGCTGCCTGAACAGCCTGATAATTAAAGCTCAGACACCAAAGGAAGGCCGATGGAGTTTCAGGAGCAGGCAAAAAATATAATCCACAACCTTGACCAGAAAATGAGTCCAAGCCTTTACGACGCGGCCTGGCTCTTACGTTTTAAAACCCGGGAAGGCCGTCCCTACAAACCGGATTATCTCGAATGGCTGCTCGAACGCCAGCATGCGGACGGTAGCTGGGGAGCAAATATCCAGTACTACCACCACGACCGGATTATTTGCACTTTGATTGCCGCCATCGCGATGACCGAGCAAGAACCTTCCCCTGAGGTCCGCGAGGCCATAAAAAATGCAGAGACATATTTATGGCAGCATGCGCACATGTTGTTCCGGGATCCGGCATTTACCGAGCTGGTTGGGTTTGAACTGTTGTTCCCGACCTTGATGGAAACCGCTCGGGAGCGCGGCCTGACGCTGCCGAAACACAACTTCGGGATGGGCGATTTACAAAACGAAAAGTTGCGACTTATCCCACCCGAGATGTTGTACTCGAGGAACTTGACGACCGTCCATTCGATTGAGTTCCTGGGCCCGGATGTTCCGGCCGGCGAACTTCATAATGCGGTATTTGAGAACGGTTCGCTCGGGAACTCTCCATCGGCGACAGCTTACTACCTCATGCTTTGTTTGAACCAGAACCAAACCCCTGAAAAAAGCTCTCTCGCCTACCTGGACCGGGTAACAAAAAAATATGTAACGACGAATTACCTTTTTCCCTTCCGAAACTTCGAAAAACTCTGGGTGGTTAATAACTTTGCAGTGACCGACGGAATCTTCCCGATCAAGGAGTGGCTCCCGGACAGTTTCCTGGATGAACTCCAGCAAAGAGTTGAAGGGTCCGGTGTTAGTCTGGACGACGAATTCGGTATCCCTGATGCAGACTGCACCTCGGTCGCATATTATCTTCTCGGCCTAGCCGGCCGTTTTCCGGACCCGGCTGCGCTCGCTCACTTCGAGGTTCCAGGCCAGCAGTTTTTCCGAACTTATTTCTTCGAAAGGAATCTGAGTGTCAGTACAAACATCCATGCCC
>JBFGQG010000195.1:0-6735 GCA_041564295.1 Anaerolineales bacterium
GGAGTTAGATAAAGCCCAGGAAATGATCAATACGGCAAGAGAATTGATATCCAGGTCGAATAAGGACACGATTTATCCGGGGCGGGCGCAGCAATTCGACCGGATGGAAGGTTTTTGTGAGTTCTCGAAAGGGAACTTTGAGGCAGGCGTTCATAAGCTGAACCAGACCATCCGTTCGCTTCATCAAATCCTCAATGAGGTTGAGAATCGGATTACAAAAATCCAGATCGTACACGATCTGGTCCAGATTTACGAACCTCTTGGCTTATTTGCGTATCAAAAAGGAAAAATTTACGACAGCCAGACCAGTTTTTTGGAAGCTTTCCATCTCCGCGAAAAATACCTCCGCAACAACCAGGGTCTGCTTTCGTCCCTTAATAATATTGGTTATATCTACTATCAGCTGGGTGATCTTGAAAAAGCGTTCCGGTACCTCACACTCGGTCTGCAGATATTGGATACAACCGAAAAAGGCCAGGCCAGCATTTACATCTATAACAGTTATGCTGACTTGATGCGGGACCTGGATGAGTGGGACGAAGCCGAGAAGAATCTTAAAGCGGCCATCAGGATATGGGAAGATAGCATCGCAAAGAAGAAGGAACTGGACATCGGTGGATCCTACCAATCATACATGGCCTTAGAACGTGTACGCGGTAATTACGATAAGGCCATTCACTACCTCCATGAAACGTATCGACAACGAAGTGCGAGTCCGGACACACCGGAATTCCACGCTCATCTTGGATCGATATATTTCAGCATGGGTCAGATAGACCTGGCGATTCAAACATTGACCAGGGCTGACGAGAAATTCGATGCGGATCAACGGGTATCGCAGGCGCATGCAACCGTTGATTACCTGCTGGGGTGTGGGTATTTCAAAAAAGATCAAAAGGACATTGCCAAGTCTTATCTCATGAAAGCCTTCGCCCAGACTGCAGAAATGGGATATGATCATTTCTTAATTTCAGAGGGACGGCGCACTTTACCTGTCCTGACGTTCGCCTCGGAAGCGATGCCTGAACTGACTCAGGTCCGATCGATTTTGAAAAGAGTGACCGGTTACCAGACCGGTCGTTCACAAATCGAAAGTGCTGAAGAGGTCGAAACAGAAAGCCAGGACGTCATCCTGTTAGAGGTCATCGGGTTTGGTGAGGGGAGAATCCGGCTAAATGGTGATGTGATTCACAAATCGGATTGGCGGGCCAATATGGCCAGGTCGCTGTTCTATTTCATCCTGGACCGGAATGGGGAATCGAGCAATACGATCAAGGTGGAGTTCTGGCCGGATAAATCTGGTGCAAAGGCGACGAGTAATTTTCAATCGACATTATGGCGCGCCCGAAAGGCACTTCAGGGGTTAAATATTCTAGTACTTGAGAACAACCGGTATGTCATATCAAATGATGTGAAAATCTGGTATGACGTAAAGGAATTCGAAACGTTGATTGAACAGGCAAACGTTAATAATGTCTCAGATTCGGAACGCATCAATCTGTTAAAATCTGCGATAGAACTCGTTGAGGGAGATTATTTGCAGGACGTTTATATGGAATGGGCACACGATCGCCGAATACAGCTGCAAAGGTTGTACCAGGAGACGCTCGAAAAGCTGGGGAATATGACTTATGCTCGAGAACGCTTTGATGAAGCCAGCCATTATTTCGAACAATTGATGCGTGCGGATCCTTATCGAGACGATATACAGATCTCAATCCTTAAGTGTTTAAGTAGAAGTGGATCCGTAGCACAGGCGGCCAGCCGTTACAAGGCGTACGCTAAATTCCTCGAAAAAGAAGGCCTCCAGCCTTCAGAGGAATTAGAGAGTTACTACCTCTCTCTCACCGGACCTGGCGAATAAACTCCCGGGCCCTGCGCCTTCCTGCTTCGCGTTTCCACGCGCATGCGAAACGGCTTTTCTGGTCGTTTCGCTTTTTCGTATAGTACTAAAGTACGAAATTCCCAATTGGTCGAGATAATGGTGTCAAAAATCGCGTTCCGTTTATAGGTTTGTTTATAGCCCGTCGATACAATCACGGAAAATAACAAACGATTAAGGAGTTTCCGATGAAAAAGACCGCTGTTATCCTCATGACCGTTTTGCACAAGCTGGCCGAGCCCAAGAATGTTCGTATCATGATGTTCCTTCTGCCCGTTCTCTTCGGACTCGGTTCCGGCGCTGGCATCCTGGAAGTTGGCGGTAAGCCCGGCTGCTCTGGCGGATAGAACTGAACGTCAAAAAAAGCGAATACGAGGTAATCGAGATGTCACACTTTATATTGAACGCTATCATTACGCGCTCATTGCTCGACGGGCAGTTCTGCAAGGACATGCTCAGCGGCAATCGAAAAGAGCGACTACGTGAATTCGATCTCTCGCCGATGGAACGCCAGGTGCTCCTTTCCATCAAAGCGGACGAAATCGATCAATTTATCAAGCAGATGAACCAGTGGATGTACCCGGCCGATTCGGAGTTGAAAAACTGAGCTAAATGCCAGGATTTGCAAAACGTCATCAATCGAATAGAGGTGTCTTTTAGGTCTTGGTCTTGGACTGAAGAAACTCACAAAGTAATACCCGGGCCGTAAGGTCCGGTGCATCAAAAGTCGGACGCCCTTTTATTCTGTCCGGCTGCATGAGGGAGCATGGGTGCAGTGCGCGGCTTATTTCGCAATACTGTCAGCCAGGTACCTCATGCACTCGCTTAATTATTCTATTTTTGTTGTTGTTGGCAAGTTAGGACTATTCGTTGACTATATTATCAGGGAAATTTTTCGATGGGAAAGCATTGCAATACTTTGCCGCAGAGACGCCGGACACGGCGGTCAAAGACCAGTTAGCGCGTCTGAGCAAAGCGATCGCCCGCCTGCTTCCCGAAGGAAATTACTACGAGAACGGTTCTTCTCTGAACCAGGTATACGCCCACCCTTACGACCGGGTGCTGCATGCCTGGGTCAGTGTGCTTGAACTGAGAGATTTCGAAACGCTGGAACACACCAAGCGCGTTACCGCCCTCTCTGTTGACCTGGCTCGCTATATGGGCATGAGTGAAGATCAGCTCGTCCACATGGGGCGTGGGGCGCTATTGCACGACATCGGAAAACTCGGTATCCCAGACGAAATCCTTCAGAAACCCGGTCCACTGACCAGCGAAGAACGTGAAATCATGGAGCAGCATCCGGTCTTTGCTTACCTGATGCTCTCCCCAATCGAATTCTTGCATCCCGCCCTGGATATTCCGCTCAGCCACCACGAGAAATGGGATGGCACCGGCTACCCGTACGGGCTCGAAAAGTCAGACATCCCGCTCACAGCCCGAATATTCTCAATCATCGATGTCTGGGACGCACTGAATTCTATCCGGCCGTACCGCCCGGCACCCTGGCCGCGGACAAAAATCATCAATTACTTGAAGGGTGAGTCCGGAACGCATTTCGATCCGAAAGTCGTTGAGGCTTTCATGGACCTCATCCACGAAAACAGCCATTAAATCTCCTTTCTAGCCCCCCTGATCGGGCGAAAAGGGATGCAGACGGGACATCTGCATCCCTTTTTCGTTTCAGCGCGCAAACCAGGTCAGAAAAAAGCCGGAGCTGCTGACTGACACTGACCTTCACTTGACACATAACTAAAATTGCAGATAATTAATATCCACTTTACAAATAAATAGCCGCCAAAAGGCTGTGATTGAGGAAAGTAAGGTTGTAAAAACTGCCAGAGAGGTGCGGGCATAGACTGTAACCCGCGCTCAGCGGATACTTCCCGAAGTTCCCTCAGGAGCCGTTCAGGTGAACAGACCTCAGGCTAATTAGTCTGAACCGCAGCCCCAGCGTTACCAGAGGGGACCCGATCGCCAGGGAATTCACCAGGCCGCCGGAACTGAGCGGGTCACGAAAGTGTGTCCAAAAAGGGTGGTACCGCGGGAAACATCATTCCCGTCCCTTATTCGGGATGGGAATTTTTAATTTAATCTCATGCCGATTTCCGAGGTAATCATCGATGCTACTTAAAGCGCAGGAATGTTGGATATAAAGACGGAGAAGGAGCTTCACCTCTCGCTGCCATTGTTCCATCATCGCATTTCACAGCGTGTCACAACGGCTAAATAAACTATCTGAATTTGAATAAACTGCAGGAGTAAACATGCTCAAACAGCTGGAAAAAATCAAGAATGATTCTCTCAACGCCCTGGAAGCAGTGCGGTCTGAGGAGGAGTTGGAAGAATGGCGCGTCCGCTACCTTGGACGAAAATCGCCCGTGATGGATGTCTTCTCGAAGATGGGCAACTTATCTAATGAAGAACGCCCGGTTATCGGGCGGACAGCCAATCAGGTCAAGAATGCACTGGAAACCGCCTTCACCGTGCGCCAGGCTGACCTGCACGAAGCGGCCCTGAAAAATGCACTTGCCACGAACCGAATTGATGTAACCCTTCCCGGCCGCCCGCTCGCACGCGGCCGTCTACACCCCGTCACCCAGACGCTGCGGCATATCACCAATATCTTCGCTGAAATGGGATTCCAGGTATACAGGTCAAGGGATGTCGAGACGGATGAAGTCAATTTCCAGTTGCTGAATTTCCCGCCGCACCATCCGGCCCGGGAGATGCAGGATTCGTTCTATATCGATGCCGGAATAGACACTGGAGACAACCCGGTCTTACTACGAACACACACCTCGCCCGGCCAGATCCGGTCTATGCGGGAATATTCAGGATATTCAGGAGAGGGAGACCTACCGGAAAATCCCCAGCCAATTCGGCTCATCCTGCCGGGGATGTGCTACCGCTTCGAGCAAATCAATACCCGTTCAAACGTCCAGTTCACTCAGGTCGAAGGTCTTGCGGTGGGAAAACGTATCACGATGGGCGATCTGAAAGGCACTCTCAGCGACTTTGCCCGCAGGATGTTCGGGCAGCAGGTCCGCACTCGTTTCCGGGCTTCACACTTCCCGTTCACCGAGCCCAGCGCTGAAATGGACGTCGAATGTTTCGTCTGCGGAGGGGAAGGTTGCAGCGTATGCAAATATGCCGGCTGGCTGGAAATCCTCGGTTCCGGCATGGTCCACCCGGTCGTTCTCCGGAACGGCGGATACGACCCGGAACGCTACAGCGGTTTCGCCTTCGGCATGGGCCCGGAGCGTATCACCATGCTGCGCTACCGGATCGATGATATCCGCTATTTCTGGGCCAATGATATGCGGTTCCTCGAACAATTCTAAGCTGGCGAATTTGTACTAAAAAGAAAACTTTGGAGCAAAAATGAAAGTACCCCTTTCCTGGTTGAAAGAATATGTCGATATTGACCTGCCGATTACCGATCTCGCATACGCGCTGACGAACGCCGGACTGGAGGTTGAAGCCGTCCATTTCGTAGGTCTGCCCTTGCCGGATCTCACGCGATTGGAATACAAAGTTTCCGGTTATGAGTGGGATCGGGAAAAGATCGTCGTCGGAGCGGTGCATGAGGTCAGGCCCCATCCGGATGCCGACCGGCTGGTCTTATGTCAATTGGACGATGGTGAACAGGTCCACACGGTTCTCACCGGTGCGCCCAACCTGTTTGAATACAGTGGGGCCGGTCCGCTCGATCCGCCGCTTAAGGTTTGCTATGCGCGTGAGGGCGCCACGATTATCAACGCCTACGAGCCTGGCAATAACCTGACGACGCTCAGGCGCAAGAAAATACGAGGCGTCGAATCGTATTCAATGGCCTGTTCCGAGCGAGAACTCGGTATTTCCCAGGAACATGAGGGCATCATCCTCCTCGATCCCGAAGCCCCCACAGGTATGCCGCTGCAGGATTACATGGGTGATGCCGTACTGGACATCGCCATTACGCCGAACTTCGCTCGCAATGCCAATATTTACGGCATCGCCCGGGAGCTTGCCGCCATTACCGGAAAATCTCTTCGACCTGCGCCGATATCAGCCCCCTGGGCGGACGACGCTCCCGTGATTGACGGCAAAGTGTCTCTCCAGATCAACGAGCCCTCAGTCAACCCGCGCTTCGTACTGGGCTTGATTGAAAATATTGAGATCAAGCCTTCTCCTTATAAAGTGCAGCTGCGCCTGAGGCTGGCTGGCCAACGACCGATCAACAATATCGTCGATGTGACCAACTACGCGATGCTTGAACTCGGCGAACCGCTGCATGCATTCGATTACGATATTCTCCTCAAGCGAGCCAAGTCGCAGGGCGCGCAGGCGCCTACGATCCTGACGCGCCTTGCTGCACCTGGTGAGGAACTGACCACGCTCGACGGCGAAAAACGTAAATTGGACGACTTCACCGTGCTCGTGTGCGACCAGAGCGGCGCACTCGCCCTTGCCGGTGTGATGGGCGGCCTTGAGTCTGAAGTCACCGAAGCGACGACGAGCGTCCTACTCGAAGGCGCGGCCTGGAATATGATCAATACCCGGCGAACGCAGATTTCACAGAAACTGAGCTCTGAGGCCGGGTATCGCTTCTCCCGGGGTGTTCATCCGGAAATGGCGCCGAAAGGCGTGCTGCGCGGCCTGGGCCTGATGAAGGCCTGGGGCGGTGGCATGGTTTACCGCGGCCTGGTTGACGAATATCCGCTTCCACCGGAACAACCCACAGTCGCCATCAGCGCGGATGAAGTAGAGCGGTGGTTGGGCATCCGCCTTTCCGCAGAAGAGATTATCGGCATACTCGAAGCGCTTGCGTTTGACTGTGAAAGGCAGGCGGATGGGACTGTTTTAGTTACCCC
>JBFGQG010000196.1:0-6699 GCA_041564295.1 Anaerolineales bacterium
ACTGCAGGCAGCCGGCCGGGCTTCAATCGTTTGACGGCTTGATCCCGGCGAGGACGTGACCGTCCCCGCCGGGATCCAATACCGGAGGGTCAATTCCCGCTGGTCAGCTCATAGTAGAAGTGCTGCACGAACGGGTAGTTCAAATTGTACTGGTAACCTTCGATGTACTGCGGGATGATGAAGATCGCCTGTGTATCGAAGAAGAATACGCCAGCGGCTTCCTCCACCAGGAGATTCATGGCTTCAATGTACTTCGCCTGCGACGTCTCAGGATCCGTGACGGTCAGCGCAATGGCTTCATCCACCAGCGCATTGAAGTCAGGGTTGTTCCAGTAAGATAGATTGAAGAAGGGATTCTCCGTATAGTAGAACATCGACCAGAGATTATCGGAGCCCGCATCGGAATAGGTTGGCCAGTAGAGGAGCAGGAACATGTCCTGCGCATTGGGCGGGTCGCTTTTCGCGAGCTCCCATTGCTGGCTGAAGAGCAGGGGTTCGATCGTAACGTCCACACCAATCTGCGCGAACGAATCCTTGATCAGCGGCGCGAAGGCTTCTTCCGTTGCGTTTTCTGCGGCATAGGTCATATTGATACTGAAACCACCGCCTTCATATCCGGCCTGCCTGAGCAGGTCAGCTGCCATATCCAGGTCGTAGGTGTACTGGTTGACCTCTTCAGACCAAGGCCATACGCCCTGGGGCACCGGCCCGCGACTCTGTGTGCCCAGTCCCTGCGCACCGATCGTGATAATGTCGTCATACGGGATGGCGTAAGAGAGCGCCTGGCGGACGAGGACGTTGTCGAGCGGTGGACGCAGCGTGTTAAAGAAACCGACGTAGTTGAAGAAAGAAGGCTCTACGAGCACTTCGTAATCCGCATTGTCTCGGAAGGAGTCGTAATTTTCCTGTGGGATACGGGTGACCAGGTCCACTTCGCCGCCTTCCAGCATCTGCTGCTGAAGCACGGCTTCCGGCACGATCTGGATCAACACCTTGTCGAACTGGCCTTCTCCCCAGCCGCCCCAGTAATCCTCGTAAGCGGCGAGCAGGATCTCAGAATCAGGCACGTACGACTCGATTGTGTACGGGCCTGTGCCGCCATCCACCCCGGCCTGCCAGTAATTCTCGTCGGCCTCGGCCGCATCCAGCGCTGCAGGGCTGATAATCCAGGCGCCGTACAGTGAAGAGGCGATCAGATCGACCGGCGATGAAACGGTCATGTGGATTTCAACGGTCAGGTCATCGACCACGTCCACGCGGTCCAGCGCCCACCAGATGAAAGAAGCGCCGGCGCTTTCAGCAGCCATTTCCAGCGAACGTTTGACCGCTTCAGCGGTCAGCGGCGTGCCGTCGTGGAAAGTCACACCTTCGCGCAGATAGAACGTCCACACGGTGCCGTCGTCGTTCGATTCCCAACGCTCAGCCAGCAAGGGCGTGAACCGTTCGGACGCTCCTGGCGCGTTGATCCGCAGCAGCTGTTCGTAAATGTTCGCCATGTAGGCCGCTTCTGTCGAGAAGGAAGCGATCGGATCCCAGGTCGTGATGCTGGCAGTGTTTGCCACCTTGAGCACCCTGGGAATCATGACCTCTTCCGTCGGGTCAGGTTCTTCCGTCGGGTCAGGTTGTGGTTCACCGCCTGTGTCTTCTGTCGGTTCGGGAGGTGCGGCTTCGGAGGTATCCGTAGGAGCAGCGACTGGCGGCGCTGCCGGCGTGCTCTGACAGGCGCCTAAAACAAACACCAGGATCACCACGGCCGCAAGTAGTATAGACCATCGGTTATTTTTCATTTCTTCCTCCAGTTTTTTTAGGTTAAAGATGGAGCTTTCAATATCAGATTGTATCGTGTGGACTTTGCAGAAAATTTGCAAACTGTTCGGAAGACCTGATGGATCGACTCCACGAGGCTTTATAATTCCATAGATTGATGCCACGCACCTGGATTTGCACGAAAACCAGAACAATAAGGGGCACGTACACCTGACCACGGATGAAACCTTTCTCATTCCTGCAGACGAAATTCCTGATCCCCCAGCACACGCCGGATAGGCTGCCGCGTCCGCGGTTGGAAAACTGGCTGCGCGATCACCAAACGAAGCGCCTTCTGCTGGTTTCCGCCCCTGCGGGTTACGGCAAGACAACCCTGCTGTCGTGGATCATGCAGTCTGCCCGTTTTCAAGCCGCCTGGTACCAGCTCGATGCGGCGGATAATGACCCCTTCGTATTCCTGGGATATTTCGTTCAGGCATTGCGGCGATTATGCGATGCTGAATTCGGGAACGCTTCGCTGGTGCTTCTCGAAACGCTTGATGAAGAGCACATTGACCTCAACCGGATATTGACCGTTCTAATCAATGAGATGTTTGAGGCCATGCAGGGACGCTGGACGGTGGTGCTCGAAGATTACCACCTGGTATCCAATCCGGCGGTTCACAAGATTGTTGAATATTTGCTTGACAACGCCCCGCCGGAGCTGCAGCTGCTGATTTCCACACGCATTGATCCCCCGCTTCAACTCGCGCGGCTGCGCGCGCGAGATCTCCTGGCCGAGCTCCGGGCGAGCGACCTGCGATTTACGCCGGAGGAAACCCAGCAGTGGTTTGAACTAAAAGCGCCGGGGATCTCCCTGAGCAGTGTGCAATCGCTCGCGCGCAAGACCGAAGGCTGGGCTGCGGGCATCCAGATTGTCCTCTCCTCGATCCAGGGACAGGATTCTGTCGACGCGGAAGCATTTATCGACAATATTAGCGGCACTCATCGCTACTTTTTCGAATACCTGGCGGGGGAGGTATTCCAGCGGCTTAACCCGGAGAAGCAGGACTTTTTGCTGCAAACGTCCGTGCTGGAACAGATGGACATTTCTGCCTGCAACGCGCTGCTCCAGCGTACAGATGCCTTTTTGATTCTTGAGTCCCTTGAAAATGCAAACTTATTCATCACAAGCGTCAGCGAGACCCAGAAATGGTACCGGTACCACCAGCTTTTCAGGGAATTCCTGCTCGGAAAACTACGCCGAGAACTGCCGGAACTGCACCTGCAGTGCCAGGTTAGGGCGGCGATGTATTTCGAAAGTGAAAGAGATTGGAGCGCCGCTTTTTCCCATTACATTACGGCAAGCCACCACAGGGAGGCCGCTCGGATCCTGGAGGGGGTTGCAGCGAATTTTGTGGAGCACGGTCGCGTTGAACTTCTCCACCGCTTTCTGAATCAGCTGGACGAAACCGTCTTGCGGGCCTCCCCGGAACTGCTTCTCCAGCGCGGCAACGTGCTCCGCAGGCTTGGCCAGGCAGGGGCTGCGATCACCAATTACCAGGATGCGCGCCACGCATTCCGGAAATTCGGTGACCGGGCCGGAGTCTGCCGGGCGCTGACCCAACTGGCCACGATCAACCATTCTCAAGGCCATTACCGGGTGACCCAGTCCCTGGCCACGGAAGCACTGCAGCACGCCACCTCCGATGACCATGCAGAAAGGGCGCGCGCCTTGATGGCCCTTGCTAAAAGCGTCGGTTTCCTGACCGGCATGGACGAAGGCCGTGCACTCGCAGAAGAAGCCATCCAGGAAGCCAACCTGGCCGGCGACACGGTCAGCCCGATTTTCAAGGCCAACCTGCTGCAGTCCCTTGGACAGATCTGCTGGTGGCACGGCGACCCCCAGGCGACCGTCAGGCACTGCGAGGATGCGCTGCAGGTGCTGCCGGAGCGGCTTTCACCTATTGCGGCCAAGGCCTTTATCTCGATGGTCACGCCGCACCTCTACTGGCGGGAATTCTCGATTGCACTCCAATATGCCGAACAGGGGCTCGAGATTGCGCAAACCCTGCATCTCGTCGAACTGCTCCCCAGCGCATACGCAGCCCTCGGAAATGTGCTCACAAGGCTCGGTGAGACAGCCCGGGCAGAAAGCAGCCTTCGGCAGGCCATGGAAACCGCACAGCACCTGGGGCTGGCATCGTATGAACGGCTGATGGCGACCGGTTTTCTGGCGTACAACCTGGCCGGCCAGGGCCGGTTTGACGAAGCCTACCAGCTGGCCGAAGGTGCGCTCTGGTCCTATACCGGCAGCCCGGACACTTACGAAGTGTACGTATGCCGGAGCGTGCTTGCCGATATCGCACTTGAAAAGAATGACCTGGAGATAGCGGAACGCCATTTCCGGAATCTCGTCGCGCCCGGGCAAAAACACCAGTTTCGAATTCCGCTCGCGATGGTCTACTTCGGCCTGGCATATATCTGTCTCAAGACCGGTCGCGAAGACGAAGGACTCAAATTCGCGGGAGAATCATTCAGGCTGATCGAGCCGACGAAGGCCTTCCAGCTGTATATCGACCAGGGGCCGCGCAGCAAGCTGGTTTGTGAGGCGCTCGTTGGAAGCGGCGTCACCGAAAGCTTTATCCGGCGCGTGCTGGACAATCTGCCTGATTTCGGCAGGCGGGGTCCCGACCTGACTGTCACAGATCACAAGGCTATCGTTGTGAAAATGCTTGGGCAGTTTCGCATACTGATCAATGGCGAGGAAATTTCGCAGGAACGCTGGGTCTCTACGAAAGCGCGCGACTTACTGGCTTATTTCATTACGTTCCGCAAAGAGCGGCACGCTGCAGACCGGGTGTTTACGTCGCTCTGGCAGGATCGGGCAGGCAGCGGCAAAACCGCATTTCATACGGCACTCTCCCGTCTCCGAAAAGCGCTGCGCCAGGAAGAGCAGACCCTCAAATATATCCTCGTGGAAAAAGGCGATTACTGGCTGGACGCAGCCCGCTTCGCAGTCGATGTGGACCAATTTGATTTTGCACTGAACAAAGCCTTGGCAGCGCCTGATTCCATGAGCGCTGCGGAATGGCTGGCGCATGCGACTGGAATGGTCCAGGGGGAATATCTCGAAAACTTTTACTACGACTGGGTCTTTCCAGAGCGCAGGCGGTTGAATCGCGAATATCTGAATGCCCTTTGCCGCCTGGCGGAAATTCGGGCAGGGAACAACGAGCACGAGCCTGCGCTCGCATTAATAGAGAAAGCGTTGAACGTGGACCCGCTGCTTGAATCGGCACACTGCCAGGCCATGCGTTCCTACGCTGCGCTGGACAACCGCACTGCGGTGGTCAGGCAGTACCACCGGCTGACAGAATTGCTGAAGTCCGAGCTCGACATTGGTCCGGCTCCTACGACGGAAGCGCTGTATAACAAACTGGTTTCTGCGAATCAATGATAAGGCCATGTGGGGGCCATCCTGGCGTCAGGTTAATTAATGGCATCATCGACTGCCAGAGCATAAGAACCATGCCGGAACATTTGGAGTATCTTTCAATTTTTGTGCGGATAAAATACAGTTCGTCTGATCATTTTCTTCGAATCGACTGAAATTTCCAGATGAACAGACCCTATTGAGCAAAATGATGTCTCAATACCAAAAATCACTGGCCTTGCAAGCCAGCATGGTCTTGAAGGTCTGCCGGAATTAATCCTCATTCTTGTGTGGCTGTATGAAGCTTCAGCCTCTTTTTTCACTCCCAATTAGTGCAACGAACCACCGTCTCGTTACATTTGCGGATCACATCGCCTATCGCCTCACCGTCATATCAGGTTCTCTGTCATTACCAGGGCTGGACCAAGCTCAGTTTCGCCGTCCGTGAATTTGTAAGATGATTCATAAGTAGCAAAGCTTGATTCTCCTGGAATCGTCCACTCGGTAAAACAGAAGATGCAGTGGGAATAAGGTTTCCTCCAGTCTCTGTCGAAGGGACTGTGTCTGGAACGCATGCTTGTACGGAAATAATAGTGGCCAGGATTACAACGAATGATCGACATTTCTTCATAAGAAACGCCTTCAGTAAAAAAAGGTTTCCGTTATTGAAATTCTTTAACCACGAATTACGAAAACCGGGCTTTTACCTGAGTTTTCGCAGAGGAACAGTATTAAGATGGATTTCGATTTGTGAGACAGAAATAATAGCATGGAAAATGTTTTAAAAAAGGATTAATTATTAGTTAGTTGCAGCTCCAGAATATCGAAGCATCCTTTTTTCAACCTCATGGTTTTAAGGCGACTTTCCTGACCCATGCTGCAGTCCTCATCTGAATATTTATTCCGAAGCGATCATCAAGCTACTGTTCATTTGTTCCCTCCCTCACAAATTTGACAAAACCGGCAATTCTGATAATCTAAAATTAGTTCTCTCCATACTTTTTATCAACCGATAAGCCACTCGTGTCAGGGGGTTTATTCAGCGTCAATCCCTGCTGATTATTAGACCTGTTATTGTTCCTGGATCCGTCCTTATTCGGCCATCATCTGCCGGCAAGTTCTAAATGAGCAGGGTCAACGCCCTGCACCAGGGAAAGGAGCAACGATTATGTATAGATGGCACAGGGTCGCCCAGGTCAGCCGCGGGAAATTCTTCGAAGCCCTGCAGTGGGCAAAACAAATATCTGAGTACGTCAACGCCAACCACTCACCAGGGAATGCCCAGGCATACCTGGAACTCTTTGGTCAAACTGGTACGATCCACTGGTATGCGGACTATGATGACCTTTCGACTCTTGAGAAAGTCAACCAAGCACTACTCGCAGATCCGAAATATGCGGCGATGTTGAACGAAGCGACCGGTTTGTTCATCGAGGGCAAAACGAAAGACACGCTAATACAGATGATCTGAGTACATAAGAAAAAGTCGCAGCTTGTCCGGCACCTGGTAAAAACCG
>JBFGQG010000197.1:0-6688 GCA_041564295.1 Anaerolineales bacterium
CCAGGATCATTTCCAAAAGGTGCATTTTCCCGTCAGGGCCTTCGATCCCACCGGCTGCGTTAACCTGTTCAACAACCATCAACGCTGTATCGCGCTCCGGAATTCCGAGTGAAGAAGCGGGACCTGTTACAGAGAAAAATACGCCGATTTTGTACGGTTCGCCTTGCTCAACACCTGGCATAGGCGTGGCTTCTGGCGCTTTTGTAGCTTCTGGGGCTTGAGTGGCTTCTGGCATTTCGGTTGCCTGGGGTGAGCAACCGGCAAGCAACAACGCCCCGAACAAAGCTAATAGAAGGGTGATTTTGGTGATTTTCTTTATCATGACATCCTCTCCTGTTGATATTGAATATCTCTGGTACCTGCTTCTCTCCTGATGCAACAACACTTTTTCGTAAGCGACATTTCAAATACAGCGGACTCAACGCTTGACGAAACATTCCATAACTCAACCTCCTCTCCCCTGCGCTTACGATTAAGCCCCCTGGTACATGTTGCGGCTTCTAATTCTGTTTCGACCCAGATCCCTAATTTTCCTGGTATCGTTTTTGAATGCATCAAAAACCCAGTATTTTTGCCGCGTTATCGTGCAAAATGGCTTCTTTTGCACTTTCGGAAATGTCCATGTCTCGAATGATTGCTGGATTCCGGCTCAAATCAGGATTACCAGGCCAGTCTGACCCATATACGACTTTATCGGCGAGCATTTCCAGCCTGGGGAAATACTCAAGGAGTTTTTTCGCCGGTAATCCCGAAATTTCCATGTAAACGTTCTGATGACGGCGAGCCATCCAGAATGCCTGGGCATACCAGAATGGTCTACCTGAATGGGCCAGCAAGATCTTTAATTCCGGAAAATCGATAGCGACGTCATCTAACAGGAGGGGGTCGCCATACTTGATCCGGGCACCCTTAAAAACTGATGAACCTGTATGGACGAGAACGGGCACGTCCAGTTCCTGGGCTTTCGCATATAGCGGATAGAGCCGCGAGTCGTTCGGGTAATGATATTGGTATACGGGATACACTTTTATCCCTCCAAAACCATAATCTTCAACCAGGCGCACCAGTTCCGCTGCAAGATCGTTTTCGATGTACGGGTTGAGACTTCCGAACGGGATCAAGCGCCCTGCCGGGCCGGTATCCGGATCGGGTAGAGCGTTTGCAGTTTTGCATAATTCACCAACATAATCGTTGGATGTCCACCCGGTGGTAATCGGAGAAGGATCCGCTAAACCGACTGCCCAATCAATTTGATTCTCTTGTAAAAGTGCTCTTATCCCTTCTGGAGAGAGCGCCTGTTCCAGGTAACTGTTTACCTCCTCCTTCGTTGATAAATCTGGAACAGGCGCTTCACGAATAATGTTTTCATCCTGCCATTCCGCAACCCAGGGCCGCAAATGTTCGGGGCGGCTTAAGTGAATATGAAAATCGATCATGGGACGACGACAGATCGAATACCTTCGCCAGAGCGAACATAATCCAGGGCTCTGTTGATTTCATCCAGCGGAAATCTTGCCGATACAAGCTCCTTGATTTTTATTTTTCCAAGTCTGGCGAGTTCCAGGACCCTGGGATAATCGACTGTACGGCAACCGAGCGAGCCGATGACTTCCATTTCCCGGTACATGACTCTGCCTGAATTGAGGGTCATCGCTTTTGGCGAATAACCCACCAGGACAACGCGACCTCCGTTCCTGACGGAAGCAAAGGTCTGTTCTTGCGTGGCAGGGTTTCCGATTGCTTCGAACCCTACATCCGCACCCCCGCCGGTCAATTTTCTGATTTCCTTATCGATCCTCTCGAAATGTCTCGTGTTCACAACGGTCTGCGCCCCAAGCTGCCTGGCCATTTCGAGCTTCTCATCTGCAATGTCCACTGCGACGACCTGGGCTCCTACCGCGGCAGCAATCTGCACGATATTGATACCCACACCTCCGCACCCAAATACAACGACACTATCGCCGGGTTGAACTTCCCCGCGATTAACCACTGCATGGTACGGCGTCGTCACCGCGTCAGCGATAATCGCGCCTTCTATTAAGGGGATCTCCTCCGGGAGTGATACGACGTCCTTTGCAGGTGCGAGCATAAATTCTGCATAACCCCCGTCCACATTGTTGCCGAACATCACCATATGCTCACAAATGTTCTCACGGCCTGTCCGGCACATTTCGCATTGACCGCAGCCATAAACTGCAGGAACAAGCACCCTATCGCCCTCTTGCCAATGATTCACCCCTTTACCGAGTCCGGCGATTGTGCCTGATACTTCGTGTCCGAGGACGATTGGCGGTGATTTGAAGGTGGGGACGCCGTGGTCGATGTAAGAGAGATCGGTATGGCACAATCCGCATGCAGCCACCTTGATGAGGACCTCTCCATGACCTGGATCAGGCGTGGTCACTTCTTCGATCTTCAAAGGCTTTTTTGGCGCATAAAAAACTGCTGCTTTCATTTATTTCCTCAATTTCCTCTGCTTTCCCGGTCAACCGTTGAAAGCAATCCGACAAAAATGATTGGTTATCGATCTGGCCCGATACTTTAAAGGCCGGTAGGTGACTGGTTTCGAAATCAACCTACTTCTATGACAAGCGCAGCAGCCGTATCACCCGCAGCGCATCCCGTGAAGAGCCCATAACCGCCGCCTAAAAGAACGAGTTCTTCGATCAACTCAATTACAAGACGCATCCCGGTCGGTCCCTGCGGGTGCCCCCAAATCAGCGAACTGCCGAAATTGTTCATCTTTTCCAGCGGAATTCCCAGTTCAAGACTCATATAGCAATCGTTCACTGCATAAGGATTATGTGTTTTGATCGCCGTGATGTCTTCTAGACCCAATCCGGCCTTTTGCAATACCTCGCGAACAGCCGGAACATTGGCTTTTGGCATGAAACCTTTTTCGGCTCTGCCTTCCGCAAAGGCGAGAATACGAATTTCAATATTCTGATCACGACTCAGGTTTCGGGCATTCTCACGAGTCGTGATGACAAGGCCTGCATTGCCATCGGCCGGATAGGTCTGGCCGCCATACGTCACAGTTCCGTTTGGGAGAACGGGCTTCAAGCGCGCGAGGCCGTCTGCTGAAGTGGGGAAAACACCCTCATCGCCGGCCACTTCCGCAACGACCTTGCGACCAGTTGGATTGATCTGGAGAGGTGCTACAAAAAAGCGTTTGTGGAATGCCGAATCGTTTTCCAGGGCCTGCCTGTACTGCTCATGACGAATCAGGACAGCTTCGTGCTGGGCTTCGGTAGAGATTCTGCACTCCCTTGCTGTGTTTTCTGCCGTTTCAACCATACTGAGGTGGACGAATGTGTCACAGTTGAAGTTATCCCAGACCCAATCTTCAGCCTCACTGCGTCCGCCAGGAGCGGATGGGTTGGGATATACCAGGTGCGGCCCATTAGATGTTCGATCGGCTGTCACACAGAGGATATTTTTCAGAGAGCCGTTGCTCGTCTCGATGTCGTTTGCTGCAGAAGCGATTACCCGGGCGGAAGTTGCACAGGCCTGCGAAATTGTTGGCCCGGTGATCCCTTCTGCTCCGATTATCCCGGCCAACCATGGTGCGCCATAGAAACCGCCTTTCGCCGGGACCGTTGTGCCGAAGAACAGGTTGGTGAACGAATCAACAGGAATTTCACGTTCTGCAAGCGCTCGCCTGGAAACCTCTGCCGCGAATTTGAGAGGGTGCAGACCGGCGAAATTGCCCTGCCATTTCACGAAAGGGGTTGACCAGTAAGCGCCGTATGGAATGAAGGAGTTTTCAAAGGGTGCCATTGCTTTTTGCTCGTCTCTTCAGCGACTCCAGCCTGGAACGAATTTACATTACGCGAATGCTTAAGCACCTATTTTTAAGCCGCCGTCAACGAATAGAATCTGCCCCGTAATATACGAAGCCAAATCGGATGCAAGGAAAGCGTGTACTGCAGCTATTTCATCGGGATCCCCCAGCCGGCCGTAAGGGATCTCGTGGAGCAAGCCTTCCATAATACGCTCTGGGATGGCATCCGTCATCTGTGTTTTGACGCCACCAGGTGCAACGCAGTTTACGGCGATATTGAAGCGGGCCCACTCTTTTGCAAGCGTACGTGTCAGGCCAATCACGCCTGCCTTCGATGCAGCATAATTCGCCTGGCCGACGTTCCCAAGGGCTGAAACGGAGGCCGTATTTACAATCCGGCCATATTTTTGTTCCATCATCGGTAGAGCGGCGAGTTGGGAACACAGCCAGGTGCCTTTCAGGTTCACGCCCATCACGGTGTCCCACTGTTCGTCAGACATCAATTTGACATCGCCGTTCTTCACGCGTGTCGTCAGCGCGTCGCGAGTGATCCCGGCGTTATTGATCAAGATATCCAGGCGCCCGAAGCGGTCGAGCGCTGTATCAACCATTTGTTGCACATCGTCACGGTCCGTGACGCTGCCGAAGACTGTGACGACGTCGCCGCCGGCCTCTACGATTTCCCTGCATGCGATATCCAGGCCCTCGCTGTCCAGATCGCTGATCACCACTCGCGCACCTTCTCGAGCGAAATACCTTGCTGTTGCCCGCCCGATGCCGTTTCCACCGCCGGTAATCAAGGCTGTTTTATCTTTGAGCAACATTTGGTTCACCTTTCGTCCTTTTCATCAACATGACCCACTCACCTTCCAAGACGATTTCCTGCCGCTGGTTGCAGACCCTGGTTGAGAAACGGACCACCCCGCGGTCATTTTTCGAAGTTTGCTTCTTTTCAACGACTTCCAATTCCAGGTGGATCGTGTCACCGAACTGGACGGCACCTTTGTAGCGAATGACCTGCTCTATCAATGCAAGTGTGGTTCCTTCAAAGATACCCGTCCAGTTTGCCATTCCCGTCGCCATAGAAGCGATCAACATTCCGTGGGCGATTCGTTCACCAAATGGATTCCCTTTACAGGATTCTGCATCGATATGCAAAGGGTTGAAATCGCCTGATAAGCCGGCAAAGTTGACCACGTCGGTTTCAGTCACCGTACGCCCTTGCGAGGCGTAGACACTGCCTATATCAAAATCATCAAATGTCAGACCGCGTGCGTCCATCCAGGTTACTCCGCTTCTGTCACTCAAAAGTTGAATGGCTGTAGATCGGCTATGTTATCTAGCGATGTCTCCAATTCGGTTTTCGTTTTTCCAGGAAGGCAGACAATCCTTCCTTTGAGTCTTCGGTTGCCATTAATTCATGCAGGTAGATGCCTTCAATTTCAGGTAAGTTTGCAGCCCAGGCACCATAGCCGGTCAGTAGCGATCTCTTCAACAACGCGCTCGCTGCACGGCTGTGACCTGCAACCACCTCGGCTTTCTCTCTCGCCCAATCAAGAACCTGGTCACCGGGTAACGCCTCATTGACGAGCCCCATGCGGACTGCTTCCTTTGCAGTTAAGTTGCGCCCGGTGAACATGAGGTCGGCGGCAGCACGGAAACCGGTGAGATAGGGCAGCCGAAGCGCTGCAACTGGTGCGAACGCCGCCAGGTGAATTTCCGGTTGTCCGATCAGCGCTTTTTCAGAGATAGCCGCCAGGTCACAGCAAATGACCAGTTCACAGCCGCCGCCAAGTGCGTGCCCGTGCACGGCAGCTATGGTGAGGGTAGGGAATTCGGCCAGCGCGAAACAGACTCGATCGAACAGGGGAATCATTTCGTCCACTTTTTCCGGTGTATGGTCTGCGACATCCACACCGGCTGAAAACAACTTCCCTTCCGCCTGCAAGATGAGCGCACGCACAGTTTCGTCTTTCGCCAGCTCGCCCAGGGCGAATTCAAGCTGCAAGAGCATGGAAATATTGAGTACATTGACGGGGGCGCGGTCGAGTGTCAGGGTCGCTATCCCATCGCGTACTTCGGTGTGGATAAAAAGGTCGCCGGATTGAGTCATATTTTTGGTTTCGGCAGCACTTCTTCGAATAAGGCCTGGTCAACATCCCTGCCTTCTGCGATCAGCTGGCGGTAGCGAATAAAGTCAATCGTGTCCTTTCCGGTGAGTTTGCGAGTGTTGAACGCCGTAAATCCCATGAAGGCTTCATTACCCATATTCGCCGCCAACCAATGCCGGTAGTAGTCTTTTGAGGCGTCCCAGAAGAAGCGCTTTTTGGCTCGGATCCCGTCAATCGACATTTGGAGGCAATTCGGGAACAGATTGGTAAATGTCCAGAGCACGTCATTGACGGCTTTATCGAGCAGTTCAAAATCCACTTTCAAAGATTGCAAGAGCGCGCGCCCTTTTTCTAAATCCGCCCCGGTTTTCATCTCACCGTATACGATTGCACCGTCCCGGACATAATCGTCAACGATCACTGTCGGGTTTCTGAGCCAATTGTCGTCCTGCTTCAGCACAGGCACAACTTTACTGATGTAGCCTTTACGGTGCATTTTGTATGCGCTCCAGAGCTCGCAAGAGATGCAGTTCCACATTGCATCCTCAATGGTCAGATACCATGGGAGAAAATCTGTGGAACCGCCGACCGGCGCAGAACCATGCCGCGGACCAGCCTGGCCAAAAACAGCCAGATCGGACGAAATCGCCAGGTCACAGGCGCCGCCGATCTCCTGTCCTCCGGCAACCCGCATCCCGTTGACTCTGCATATCACAGGTTTCTTGGCCGAAAGGATGCTGTCGACCATTGCATTGAAGAGATCGATATACAGCCCATATTCTGAGGGTTTCCG
>JBFGQG010000198.1:0-6685 GCA_041564295.1 Anaerolineales bacterium
CCTCGGGTGCCGCCAGAACACCGACGAACTTCACTCTTTTCGCCCCCCAGCGCTTGAGGATGTCCACTGTTGCGACAGCTGAACCGCCGGTTGCCAGCATCGGGTCAAGCACCAGGCAGACGTCCACGGTCGGCGCAACCGGTAATTTATTATAATATTCGACCGGCTGAAGAGTCTTTTCGTCGCGGTATAAGCCGATATGCCAGACTTCTGCATTGGGTATCAGTCCCCAGACCCCCTCGACCATACCCAGGCCGGCGCGCAGGATCGGTACAAGACCCACCTGGACAGCCAACTCGAAACAATCCGACTTGCCCATCGGTGTCTCGATGGTAATCGGGGATTTCGGCAGATCAAGCGTGGCTTCATAGGTCAATAATGCGCTGATTTCACGGGTTAGCTCGCGGAATTTTTTGGGTTTTGTTTCGATAGAGCGTAATTTCGCCAGTTTGTGTGCGACCAATGGGTGTTGGGAAGGGTATACGTTCGACATTAATCATCTCTCCTTGAATTCATGACACGTTCGATTGACAGCGAAGATTTTCCGATCCGGTCCTATTACCATTGAAATCGAATGCCCTGCCGGCCATCAAACCAAACTTAACAGATTATAATCTCGTTTATGTCCGACTCTGACGATCGTGTAACCAGCGGAACTGAAAAAATTGAAGATCGCGTTGACTACGCTCTGCGGCCCAAGCAGCTTTCAGAGCTTATCGGCCAGGAACAGGTCAAAGAGAACCTTGAAATTCTCGTTGAAGCAGCCAGGGGGCGTTCTGAAGCGCTGGACCATGTCTTGTTTTACGGTCCTCCCGGATTAGGAAAAACAACCCTGGCGCACGTCCTCGCAAACGAAATGGGGGTCAATATCAAGGTCACGGCGGGTCCGGTTATCGAACGCCAGGGCGACCTGGCTGCAATACTGACGAACCTGCGCGAAGGCGATGTCCTTTTCATAGACGAGGTGCACAGGTTGGGCCGGGCCGTTGAAGAAGTCCTTTATCCGGCGATGGAGGATTACGCGCTCGATATCGTGATCGGAAAAGGCCCCTCCGCGCGTTCGATCCGGTTGAAACTGCCGCGCTTTACCGTTATCGGCGCAACCACGCGTCTTGCACTGGTCACAGCGCCTTTGCGCGCGCGTTTTGGCGCCGTGTACCGCTTGAATTTCTATGAAGATAAGGCTATGAACCAGATCGTGACGCGAGCTGCCGAGATGCTTGGCGTGAAAGCCGATAAAAACGGCGTGTCTGAGATCGGGCGGCGCTCGCGTGGGACACCGCGTGTGGCCCTGCGATTGTTGCGGCGCGTGCGCGATTTTGCCGAAGTGCGCGGAGACGGCATCATTACCGCCGAAATGGCCCGCCAGGCGCTCGACCTGCTGAACGTGGATGAACTCGGGCTTGATGACATGGACCGGCGGGTGCTTCTGACGATTATCGAGAATTATTCTGGCGGGCCAGTCGGCCTCAGCACGATTGCAGCTTCGGTAAGTGAAGAACGAGATACGATCATGGACGTGGTCGAGCCCTATTTACTCCAACTGGGCTTTATTGAACGTACCTCCCAGGGAAGAATGGCAACCCAAAGGGCCTACCGGCATTTTGGTATGGATATCCCGGCGGGAAGGCAGCAAAAACTCCTCTGATCAGCAATGTCTCCCTACTCCATCGCCCGTTTTCTTGTGATCGGCGGCATCATCCTGATTGTTGCAGGCGGCCTGGTGTACCTGTTAGCGCGCTTCGGAATTTCCCTTGGGCGGCTGCCTGGGGATATCGTCATCAAGCGCGATAATTTCACATTTTCTTTCCCTCTGGTTACCTCGATCGTTATTTCGATCATCCTGACGATCTTATTGAACCTGATCGCGCGATTCTGGAACCGTTAGCAGCAACATCTGGTTAAGTGAAGACGGTTATCCGCTTCCAATTTTTTTCCAAACGAGACCCGGCCGAGGGATCTCTAACTGCTCAGCGGTTAAAAATTCCAACCCAACTTTCCTTCCGGCTGTGCTGCCGGATTCAAGGTTACGGAAATAGCGATTGACTCAAAGACATGACCCTACGTCGTTCTCAGTGCTGTGATCAGGCTTTTCAGCGTGAGAGGCTGGCCGGAGAGGAGGGTCTGGGCACGGAACAGCCGTGTAAAGAGCCGCACGATCCAGATGACCGCGACCACCTGGAGGAGAAGGGATAAAGCCGGCTGCCACCATGGAATATTGGCCACCGCCATGCGGCCGATCATCACAACGGGTGCAGTCAGCGGGAACAGCGCCAGTGCAAGAGCAATGGTCGAATCGGGCGCTTCCAGGAAAATGATGTTGAAGGTATAGCCGACGATGAGCGGGGCCAGGATAAGCATTGTCAGAGAGCGCGTGTCTTTCACATCG
This sequence comes from Anaerolineales bacterium, assembly GCA_041564295.1. Taxonomy (GTDB): domain Bacteria; phylum Chloroflexota; class Anaerolineae; order Anaerolineales; family JABWBV01; genus DATDOR01. The sequence continues at coordinate 2,390 of JBFGQG010000198.1, forward strand.
GGGGCGAGCGCTCCGATCCCGGCCATCTGGGTACCGTACATGGCGTAGCCCATGAAAGCAAAGATCACTGCCCAAACCAGCAATTGTGTTGGGATAGTGAAATCTGACGGCAGGTTTAGCGGACGCCCGCCGAACTCCCCAACGGCCCAAATCGTGCCGATCCAGAACAGCGTTTGTAATATACCGAGCAGGCCTAACGCGAGCAATTTACCGATGAAGAACTGGCTCGCAGAAACAGATGAAAGGAGGATTTCGATCACGCGGTTCTTCTTTTCGTCAGTGACGCTGTTGACGAGCACGCCAGCAGGTACCAGGATCACGATATAGAGCAGGATCACCAGGAAAAAGGGCAGTTGTTCTGCAAGCCAGTTATCTTGGGCGATCGGACCGGAAGTCGAAACGATTTCCCGCGTCGTGAGGATCATCGGTTCCATTGCAGCAGCGCCAAGGGCGAGGTCGTCGCCGAACAGGCTTAACCCAAGCAGACGTTCGAAAACGATCGTATTCGGCCTGTCTTCGGCGAAATTAAAATTAAGAACCACGTAAGTTAATTCGCCAGTTTCAAGAAAATCCTCCGGGATAACGAAATATCCTGAAATAAATGCCCTTTCAAGTGCAGCGTGCGCTTCTTCCTCGCCTGTGTATTCTATGAACGTGTAAAGCGGGATCCCTTCAGGGATGGATTGGATGTACCCTGAAGGATCGACAAATCCCTGGACGATATCCTCGACTGGTGGAACTTCTTCATCTGGCGTCTGAGGTGCGTTGCTGTTAATCGCATAAAATACGATCGCTATCACGCCCATAATCACCGGAAGTCCGAAGGCAAAGATCACGAAATATGCGCGGCGCATGGTCGTGTAGATTTCCTGGCGCATCACGAGCCAAATTTTTTCAAGATTCATCATGCAGTCCTATCGTGCAAACTGTTTTCGGTTAAATAATTCCCCGATCCGGATACGTTTCCCATACCGCAGCATTCCCACCCGGAATGCCCGAACTGCGAACCAGGTCATTCCGAGTGAAATCAACCAGGAAACCCCGGTTGCTGTCGCGATGCGCCAGGATGGGACCTCCATGAACAACGACTGTATCCCTACGGTCTGAACAGAAGTGATCGGCAGGAATGAAAAGACCATGGCCAGAAGGCCGTCCGGTTGGTCGAGGATAACCGGCAGCACATAAATAGGCAGGAACAGCGGGATGAGCACAAGGCCGCTCGCCTGCTGCAGTGTTTCGGAATCGTCGATCAGACTCCCAAGCATCACCAGGGCAGCGCCGTAAAAAACGAAACCGGGTAAGGCCAACGATGCGATCGCAACTACATCACGCCAGTGGACTGTGATGTCCTGAAAAAACACAATGTCGAACCAGTTGCCGCTGATCCAGGCTGCGCCGACAAAGAAGAAAATCCAGATGGTGACCTGCAGTAACGCGATCGCGGAAACCGCGAGGATCTTGCCGCTGATCATGGTTCTCGGAGAAATTGAAGTAATGACCACTTCGATGGTGCGGTTGGTTTTTTCGTCACCGAGAGCGCCGACCATGATCCCGGCTATGGGAAAGATCGTGAAGATATAAATTACAGCCAACATCAAGGGGATGAGCAGTTCCGCAGAGGGGTTGTTTACCGGAAATTCTCTGTTAACGGATATGGCTTTAATCGTCAGCAGCGGCCCTTCTATCGCCCGGTTTCTCAGTGCTTCCTGCTGACCGGCGAGCAGGTTCGTTTTCAGGATGTCCGAGAAGTATTCGCGGGCTTCCGACGGGGGATAATCTTCGTAGATCATGTCCACTTCACGATTCCCCGGATAATTTGCAGGCAGCACGTAGATCACACGCAGCGGATCAGTTTCTGCCCGCAGGCGCGCCTCGGCTTCTATTTTCGAATTAAAAATGATAATCTCGGCAGTTTCTTGCCTGCCTTCGATGCTCAAAACCTGCAGGAATCCGCCCGGATCGACCACGCCGATCCGGATATCGTTGTTCAGCGCCGACGTGGCCAGCTGGCCCAGACCGATAGTGAAGACGAGGAACAACGGCAGACTCAAAAGGGTCAGAATGTAACTCTTCTTGAAGACTTCGCGCTTGAAATGATAAACGGCAACTTCCCAGACAGGCCCCATCATTTACCCCCAACCTGGGCCTCCGGGGATCGGACGACCTGGATGAAGATCTCGTTCAGGGAAGGTGTAGCCAGCTCAAATTTCTCTATGTTTACGTTTTTCTCGAGGAGCGATTTCAATACCTGCTGCGGCGATGTGTCGTGGTCGATATGGAGCAAGATCTTGCCGTTGCGGTGCTCGTGCCCTATCAGTCCCGGCACGCCCGGGAGGGCGTCGCTTGTGGTCACGAGAACGTCTCCGGTGGAAAAATCTCGGCGAATTTCGGCCAGTTTTCCGTAAAGGATGTTCGTTCCCTTGTTAATCAGAACAATTCGATCGCACAACTCTTCGACCAGGTTCATCTGGTGGGTGGACATGACGACGGCAGTGCCGCGATCCCGGAGATCATTCATCAGTTCACGTACCAATTGTGTATTGATCGGGTCCAGTCCGGAAAAGGGCTCGTCGATGATCAGGAGGTCCGGATCGTGCAGTACAGTGCTGATAATCTGTGCTTTCTGCTGCATACCCTTGCTCAGTTCTTTGACCTTCTTTTTCCGGTGGGCGGCCAGGTCAAAACGCTCGAGATACTGTTCCAGGCGTTTGCCGATCTCTGCCTTTCGAACACCTTTTAATGCTGCCAGATACAGGATGCAGCGCTCGAGCGGGATATCCTGGTAAAGACCTCGCTCTTCCGGCATGTAACCGATGCGTTTTTTCTTTTCTTCAGTCATCGCCCCGCCGAAGATCTTCACATCGCCCGAATCAGCTTTGAAGATATCAAGGGCTATGCGGATCGTGGTTGTTTTGCCGGCGCCGTTCGGTCCGAGCAGCCCGAAGATTTCCCCCGGTCGTACTTCAAATGAAACGTCTTCAACGGCCACGGTATCGCCGAATGTTTTCTTGAGGTGTGATACGTCGATCACAGACATGGATTCGCCTCCAAAAAGCTTTGAAAAACTGTCATTCCCGACCTGATCTTAAAACAACCCCCCTTAAACACATTGTCCTGAAGCATAATCCGGCCGGAGCAGTTTATACCCCTTAAATTATGGGGGAATGATTGCCCGCATTATGGTCAAACGACCGGATTTACAAAAGTATACCGCGCCCGGAATGTGCAGAGGATCTTCGCAAAGATCTTTTACATCCGGTCATTTATAATGGAAGGCTGTTATGAAAACTGCTGATTATGACTACGATCTCCCTGAATCCATGATCGCTCAGCATCCGGTCGAACCTCGCGATGCGTCTCGACTGCTTGTGTTCGACCGCGGTGGGGGCCACATTGAGCATCGAATCTTCCGCGAGATCGGTGATTATTTTCGGAAAGGCGATCTCCTCGTGGTGAACCAGACCCGGGTCATTCCCGCCCGTTTGAATGCCGTCAAAGTGCCGACCGGGGGAAAAATAGAGATTTTACTCCTCAACCGGCGTGAACCGCGTCTGTGGGAAGCGTTGGTCGGCGGGAAAGGGCTCAAACCCGGCCGAAAAGTCGGCATCCCGCGCAAAGGGCGCGACTTGTTGGAGGGGCATATCGTGGCTGATCTAGGCGGACCGCGCCGTCTGGTCCGTTTTAACGAACCACTGGGACCGGAACTCGAGGCCCTGGGCGAGATGCCCCTGCCGCCTTATATCCACGCCCAACTGGCTGATCCGGAGCGCTACCAGACGGTGTATGCGAGCGATACCGGGTCTGCCGCTGCGCCGACCGCAGGGCTGCACTTTACGCCGGAATTGATGGCAAAGCTGAAAGCAAATGGGGTCGGAATCGCGACTGTGACCCTCCACGTTGGTTTGGACACTTTTGCCCCGGTCCATGAAGATGATCCAACGACCCACAAAATCCACACGGAATGGTGCCATTTACCTGAAGGCACTGCAGAAGCGATCAATAATACAAAAGCGAACGGAGGCCGCGTAATCTGCGTCGGTACGACGAGCGTCCGGACGGTTGAAACGGCAGCCAGAGAAGCTGGAGAGTTTACAGAGGTTGTGCCTTTTCAAGGCGCGACCGATCTTTACATCCTTCCGGGATACCGGTACCGTGCAGTGGATGCGATTGTGACAAACTTCCACCTGCCGAAATCAACACTGCTGATGATGATCAGCGCATTCGCAGGCCGCGAGCGCGTGCTGGACATCTACGAGCTCGCCAAGCGCGAGGGGTACAGGTTCTATTCGTTCGGCG
>JBFGQG010000199.1:0-6659 GCA_041564295.1 Anaerolineales bacterium
ATTCGACTCCGGAATAGGGGGCATTTCCGTGCTTAAGGCGCTGCGGGCCTTGCTCCCGGACGAATTCTTCATATACCTCGCAGACCAGGCGCGCGTGCCATACGGCCCGCGTCCGATTGAGGACGTGCGCAGATTCTCGGTTGAGATGACCCGCGAATTGCTCGCCCGCGGCTCTAAGATCATCGTCGTGGCATGCAACACAGCGTCCGCTGCCGCGCTGCACCACCTCCGGAAGATGTTTCCTGATATCTCGTTTGTAGGAATGGAGCCGGCTGTTAAACCTGCCGCGGAGACCACGCGGACCGGCGTAGTCGGTGTGCTGGCGACTCCGGCGACTTTCCAGGGGGAACTTTTTGCGTCAGTTGTGGAGCGGTTTGCGCGGGATGTGCGTGTGCTGCAGCACGCGCCGGAAGGACTCGTGGAAGAGATTGAAGCCGGGCGTTTCGACAGCCGGAAGACCCTTAGAATACTGCGCAATGCACTTCTTCCGATGCTGGCGCAGGGCATCGATACGGTTGTACTCGGCTGCACGCATTACCCGTTCGTCATTCCCCAGATCCAGGCGATCGTTGGTGAGAATGTGCGCGTGATTGATCCGTCGCCTGCGATCGCAGCCCAGGCGCAGCGTCTGCTAGCCAGCGCAGGATTGTTGAACCTACATGGACCCGGCCAGGTGCGTTTCTTCACCACCGGGGACCCGGAGCGATTGCGCTTGCAGGTCGGCACGTTGCTGGGAGAAGATTCAGAGGTTGAGGGGCTGTAGCGCGCGATTCTGCCGAATATTTCAGATTCAACGACATAATTTTTGAAGTCCCGCTAAACTTTCGTTTTTTCCCGCAGCTGTTCAATGCAAATATTACTCGGCAGGCGCAGCTCCAATTATAAGATTCAGTATCGACCATTATGAATAGAATTGCTTTCTTTTAGATTTCAGGGTCAAGTGGATGGCATCGAGCCCCGTAGAAGTTTCGCATCAAAAGCATCCAAAATTACGAGGTCCGGCATGGCGAGAGACCGCCAGAAGGCCTTTACATCTACCGGGTTATATTTGGCTACGAACAGCGCCATTACCGTCCCATGTGAGACAACGGCAACATTCCCCTCTGTCTGCTCCAGCACTTCCCGGATTCCGCTCTCGAAACGCTCGAGCGCTTCGTTCCCGGTCTCTTCTCCAAATACAAGTTCGTCCGGTTTATCGAACAGCTGCTCAACCTTTAGAACGAATTCTTCCTCGGAAAAAGGCATCTCAAACGCCGGACGCCTGTGCTCGAAGAGACCGGGATGCGGCCTTACTGGAACGTTGAGCGCTTTTCCCAGGATTTCACCTGTTGCCAACGCCTTGGGCTCTTCACTCGTTATGATGATCGCGGGCTGCCACTCATCGAGAAGGGAGGCGAACTGTGCCGCGCGCGTGCGGCCTTCGTTTGTTAGTGTCCAAACGGATGGGGCAATACCCGGCGTGAGCTGCGATTGGGCATGGCGCACAAGCAAGAGTTTACGCATGTTCTTTTCGGAAGATCTGGATGGCGTCTTTTTGGATGGTTAACTTCAACTCAGACGTAACTGCAGGCAGCATTGCATCGTTCGGAAAGGAGAAACGAAGAGTCCCATAGGCCGTTTCCAGGCGGACACGCTGGGTCATCCCACGAAAAGATATCTTCCGTACAGTTCCGGAGATTACCAGCCCGGGACCAGTCCCACCAATCAACGCGCCGTCCGGGCGCAGCAGGACATCGACGGGTCCGTCTAATCTGGCGGACGGCCATTCCAATGTCCCGATAGGCGTCTTCAGGACAGCGTTTACGAGATCTCCCTTGATGAAGTTGTCGAATCCCAGAAATTCCGCCACAAACCGGCTGCCGGGCACCGAAAAGATCTCCTTCGGCGTGCCGATTTGTTCCACCCGGCCGGACCGCATGACAACTACCCGGTCCGCGACTGCAAAAGCTTCGGCCTGGTCGTGCGTGACGTATAACGCCGTCTGGTTGAGCTTTCGCAGGATGTTCTGCAGGTCCGAAAGAAGCCGTTCGCGAAGCGCGGCATCGAGCGCTCCGAGCGGTTCATCCAGCATCAAGAGACGCGGTCGCGGCGCAAGCGAACGCGCCAGAGCGACGCGCTGCTGCTCGCCGCCCGATAATGAGGTTACGTCCCTGCTTTCAAATCCTTCCAGGTCTACAAGAGCGAGTAAATCCCGAACTCTCAGGTCTATTTCGGATCGGTCGAGTTCCTGGAACCGCAGCCCAAATGCGATATTCGCAGCGACGCTGAGATGAGGGAAAAGGGCGTAATCCTGGAACATCAGCCCGAAACCGCGTTCGTGAGGTGGGATCCCGGTCAGAGATTGGCCTCCCCAAAGGACGTCGCCTGAATCGGCCGAGTCTAATCCTGCGATGAGGCCAAGCAGCGTCGACTTCCCACATCCGCTCGGACCAAGGAGGGCGAGAATCTCACCGGAATAAACTTCAATAGAGACGCCGTCCAAAGCGCGGGTGTCTTCAAAACTCTTCGTGATCTGGGAGATTTCTAATACAGGTTCCATGCTTGATTAACCGTTACAATTGAACCACATTGTATCGCCAACAACGTTCCGAATATTTTTTTCGGAACTTCCAGAATGAGGAGATACCTATGGCCCGTCGATCACGCCGTTCAAGGCGCAGTGAATCTTCACCGCGCTCTATCCGATTATCGCTTGTCAGTGCAATCGTACTCGTCTCGGGATTGTTTTACCTGATGTTGGGAATGTCGCAGCTGCTCCAACCGGAATGGTATTTTGCCAATGTAGGCGCTTTTCCACCCTACAACCGTCTTGTCATCGCGCAGCTTGGCAGCGTATTGCTGCCGCTCGGCGTAACGATGGTCATCGCTTCACAGAATCCGTCTTCCAACCGCATGGTCATCAGCATCGGCGCATCGGCAGCAGCTTTATTTGTATTCAACCAATTCTACAGCGTTTCGGCAGGGGAAGAAGCCGTAACCGGTGGTTCGATGTTGCTATTCCCGCTGTTGTTTTTCGCCCTCGCTCAGTTCTGGGCTTTCTGGCAGATCCGGCCGCGTCTGCGCCGTCGATAGTTCTTATTGATCGCGCTCACGGCGTTTTCCTAAGACCCAGCGCCGCATCTCATCGCCAGGTGTGGGCATCTCTGCCTGGGGCGGACCTTCATCCCAATCTCCCGAATAACGCCTTTCGATCCAGTCGAGGCGCGCCGCCTGGATTTTCTCCAATTTTGCTTTCAATGCTTCCGGGCCTTCATCTTCGACAGTCCCTTTGATGTCCACCAGCATACGGATCACGTTGTCCAGGATCCGGAGCACGTGCACCTTGCTAAGTTCAGTGGCTTGAGCGATCGAACCGGGTGTATCGATGGCGCCAAGTGAAGAGGAAACCTGTGCGTATGCAGCTCCAGCGACTTTCCGGCCGGAATCCCACCCCGGCTGGTTGGACGTCGCGCCGATGAGGCCGGCTGCCAACAGCTGCGGAACCAGGTGGGTCGCTGCCATCAGGCTGTCTACTTCAACGATATCGAAGTAAAGTGGTTTTGCGCCAAGGAGGCTCGTCAGGTCGGTTGCAAGCTTTAGAGCAGCCGCAACCGTCCCTTGTGGCGTAACGATCCCCATTAAACCGTTACTGAACATGTCTTCCCGAGCCGCGTTTGTCCCGGTTTCCTCCATCAAGAGATATTTAGGGTTGATGATGGGCGTCAGGCCGACATAATAGCGATTTGGGAGGAGCAGTTCTTTCGCCCACTCGGTCACGGCGGTCTTTACCGGCGCTGTATCCATCACCACTGCGCCTTCCTTCAAATCGTGGGTAATGTGCTTCAACGTATCACGGATCTGGTCTATCGGGAGCGCAAGGAACACGATATCGGCGTCCGCTACGGACCCCGGAAGGTTGTATGCGACCTTATCGACGGCGCCTTCACGCTGCGCGCGTCTGGCAATTTCAGGGTAAATATCATGTCCGACTCTGTGCAGCTGGTCGGTGTGTCTGGCGAGGGCCAGTCCGGCGGAAGCGCCGATCTTCCCAAGACCGATGATCGTGATTTTGACGGGCATGGATAACTCCCTTCCAACCGGTATTCGAAAACCGGTCGGAAACTTTATCAGCTAATATTGTCTGCCGCCTGCAGGATCTTCAGCAGCCTGTCTTCCCTTGTTTCCGGCTCGTATACCAGACGGTCCTGATGACGGCGGATCAATCGGACGACCGTCTGGCTTGCTCCGGCCTTGCGAACTAATTGTGCCCCCCAGATCGGATGTTTCTCCGCCACGATAAGCGCTCGCGCCCAGGTTGACGGTTTCATTTTCCGTTTGCCGTACGGGCCAGTTCGAGTGAGCTTCTGGAAATTTCTCGCGAGCACGATCAATACCCGCTCCCACACCTCAAGAGGCTGGACGATTTTGCCGATATCGTGGAGAAGTGCAGCGACGAGCAGTTCGTGATCGGTCGATGCCTCTTTCACGAGGCGAAACACATGGATCGCATGTGCCTTCTCCGACGGCTGTAATCGAGTAAAGAGTGCGAACAACGGGCCGGGCAGCACCTGGCGCGCCTCTTCCATCCCCTGCTTCGTCGGTCGGGCGGTCAGTGCCTGCCAGAACTGGCGTCCGCGATAAATGAGACCGCTCATGGGATCAGCAGGTTGAACAACGTCCGGGAGGGGATGCCGACCAGGATGGCCAGCACCTGGGGAACCGCAAAAACGACGACGATCAGGATGATCCCACTATATGGGCGGATACGGGCGAGGAAATTCTGGCCGGCAGGAGGGAGAAAGTAAGAGAACACCTTTTCGCCGTCCAGTGGTGCGAGTGGGATCAGGTTGAAAAACATCAGGATGATGTTGATCCAGACGAATTCCGTCGCCATATAAGCGAGCGAGGGCAGCAGGTCGCCCGTGGGTGCGGCCACCTGGAGCCCGAACCAGAACGGGATAGATCCGATGACTGCAAGCAGGAGGTTCGAGACAGGTCCGGCGAGCGCGACCAGCATCATCGCGTTCGGCGCCGCCTGGGCCAGCACCATCGGGTTGACCATCACCGGGCGCGCCCAACCGAAACCGGAAACGAGCAGCAAAAGTGAACCGACCGGGTCCAGGTGCTTCAGCGGATTTAGCGTGATGCGGCCCTGGTTCCGGGGGGTCATATCACCAAAATAGTCAGCCGTCAGAGCGTGGGCCAGCTCGTGGACGGTGAAAGCGATGACGAGCACAATCATACGGGTGAGCAGGATGTCGAAGGATAGTTGGTTGAACATAATTACCTCGGGCGCGATTATACTTGATATAATCCGCGCCACCTATGGATCGAAAGTATGCCCCCGGGGTCCCTGGTCCACAAAATAACTACGGTTTTGAGTAAACTTTGGTTCACCAACCACCCAACGTACTCTTCAGCTACTCTCATGCTACCCGACCTCGAACTTGACGACCACGTACGCCTTCGCAAAGCCCATCCCTGTGGGGGCTTGGACTGGAAGGTGCTGCGCCTGGGTGCAGATATTAAGATTGAATGCCTCACCTGTGGAAGACAGGTCATGCTGACCCGGCGCGAACTCGCAAAACGCACTAAATTGATACTGCCGCGCGTTGATGAGAACGAAAAGAAATGAACGAAAAACCGCGCATGCTTTTCCTGTTCTCAGACACGGGAGGCGGGCACCGTAGTGCAGCGGAAGCCGTTATTGAAGCAGTGGAAGCGATTGCAGGCGAATCTGTTGAAATACAGCTGGTCGATTTCCTTAAGGAACACGCCCCAATCCCTTTCAACCGGCTTCCGGAATTGTATCCATTTATGGTAAAGAAACCGGCAGGCTGGGGTCTGGGATATCGCTTGAGCGACAATCCCGGACGTGCCCGGGCGCTCACAAATATTTTATGGCCGTATATCTCGCGTGCTGCCCGCAGGATCATCGGGGAATGGCCTGTGAACTTGATCGTTTCATTCCACCCCCTTGCCAACGTGGTCGTTGCCAGGGAGCTTGCCCGCAGGCAGGATGGGAGCCGGGCTCGGTTCGTCGTCGTAGTGACCGATCTCGTCAGCACACACGCATTCTGGTATCTCGGTGCGCGTGACCTGACTATCGTCCCAACCGAGCCGGCGGAGCGACTTGCTCTGAAAAGCGGCCTGCCGGCAGAAAACGTGCGCGTCATCGGGCTGCCGGTGGCGGCGAAGTTCTGCAAACCTGCCGAAGACAAAGCTGTCCTTCGCAGAGCCCTGGGTTGGGATGCAGACCGGCGGATCGTGTTAATCGTCGGCGGTGGGGATGGGATGGGGCCGCTCGAGCAGACCGCGCGCGCCGTTGCCGCTTCCGGACTAAATGTTGGGATAGCGATTGTAACCGGAAGGAATAAGGATCTTTACGAGCGCCTGTCTGGTGGAGAATGGCCGGTGCCGGTATACGCGTACGGTTTCGTGCGCAATATGGCAGATCTCATGCAGGCAGCTGACGTCCTGGTCACAAAAGCCGGCCCCGGGACGATCAGTGAAGGCCTCAATGCAGGTCTTCCAGAGATACTGTACAGTTATTTACCGGGACAGGAAGCTGGCAACGTTCCTTATCTGACTGACCAAGGCGCCGGAATCTGGGCGCCTGAGCCGGCCGATGTAGTTGCAGGTCTGCGAACCTGGCTGGAAAATGATGATGCTTACGAAAG
>JBFGQG010000200.1:0-6627 GCA_041564295.1 Anaerolineales bacterium
AGGCAAGTAATCAGTAAAAATTATACCTTTCCGTGATTAATGCTCTTAATTGCACGGATTAACGTTATCTGAGAAAGCCGGATCAGCCTAGATTCTCAATTTTGTGCCGCAGGAACGGCAGAATTTATCACCAGGATTGGCCCGTTTCCCGCATTGATGGCAGAACGTGTTCTGCTCATAGGGATTGTGGTCGTGCATTTCCGGTTCGAGCACGCGCGCCCGGCTCCGCTTCTCGGCTTTTGAAGTGCGTTTCTTTGGCAGCTCCTGCGCCCTGCCGGTAGACCAATACCAGAAGGCGGCGATGACGATAATCAAGAGGCCCAGGACACCCATCACATACGGCAGGGCTGTATCGATGGACAGGCGGCCCGGCGTTTCGCTCGTGATGGGCTGGCTCGAATCAATAGGAAGGAAGTTGACCGTCAGGTCGTCCGAGGTTTTCTCGTAGGTGACGGTCATTGAAAACGTTTCACCCTGCCCGATTGCACCGATTTCGCCCTGCAGGTAGAGCAGGCCGCTAGAATCCCGGGTGATCTCCGTCAACCGCGGCATGGTGGAAACATTCGTGGCGCCGGTCGGCTGCTGGACGAGCATAACGACGTTGTCCGCCGCATAGTCTCCAGGCCAATCGTAAGTGAAGGTCCGGTAGGTCTCATCTCTGACGATTCCGGGGTCGTAATATTCAATTTGAATTTCCGGGTAGTTGGTCGTCATGTTGATGTAAGCCCATTCATCCAGCACCTGCAGCTCGTAGTCTGCGTTGAGCGCCACTCCGTCAGCAGAACGAACGGCGACAGCGTTGGGTTCGCCGGCAGTGGCCGGGATGCGGATCGTCAGGTCTGCAGGGAGAGCCACATCGTTTGAGAGGACGGCGCGGTAAATGACGAGCATCGCAGGCCGGTCATATTCAGGCCATAGATCGATCTGGATATGTTGGAATCGAACGGCTTGTTGGCGCTGTGCGAGGACTGCTGTGGGGGATATCAGCGCCAGTAAGAGGATGAAGAAAACGAAGGTGATCTTGCGCATGACCGGTCCAATTTTTTCTAATTTGAATACGAGCGGTTAAAAAAAACCGGCTTATTCAGACCGTATATTACCATGCGAGTTAAGTAAAGCAATTGGACAAAGTCCCCTAGATTCGGGGGACAGATGTCCCCCCTTTTTTAGCTGAAAAATCACGAAATTGCGGCGCGAACCTGCTTCGCGAGCTCACCAAAAGCGGGTGTATGGATGATTTCCGTCGCTCTAGGGCGTGGAAATTTGATTTGTAAATTGAGACGAAGGCTCGCAGGCCGTGGACCCAGGACGAGGACGCGGTCCGCAAGGAAGATCGCTTCGTTGATGGAGTGGGTCACCATCACGGCTGTTTTACACTCAACCGTCCAGATACGTAAAAGTTCCGATCGCATACGTTCGCGTGTCAGCGCGTCGAGGGCACCGAAGGGCTCGTCCAGGAGCAAGATATCCGGATCGTGTACGAGCGCACGAGCAATCGCCACTCTTTGTGCCATCCCTCCGGATAGATCGCGCGGCAGTGCATCTTCAAATCCGCTCAAACCGACCAGTTCAACTAATTTTCGAGAGTGTTCCAGCGCAGTCTCGCGTGAGGTGTGCCGGAGTTCCAACGGCAGCATCACGTTTTCAATCGCTGTCCGCCAGGGCATCAGGTTCGAGTCCTGGAACACGAACCCGACGCCGCGCGGCGGTGCGGAGACCCGTTTGCCGTCGTATATTATTTCCCCTCCTGTCGGGCGGAGGAGCCCGGCCAGCAGACGCAGCAGGGTAGTTTTTCCGCAGCCGGACGGACCTAAAACGCAGATGAACTCCTGCGGGCAGACATCGAAAGAAATACTTGAAAGCGCGTGGAGACCTCCGTTGTTGTTCGGGAAGGTCATCTCCAGGTTTTTTACGGTCAGGATGGGTTTCATGGTTCTCTCAGGGGATGAACTTGTTTGTAAAAGCTTTCGAAACATCCATGTCCTGGCTGACCTGGCCTAAATCATACAGTACAGCGTGCATATTTCGCCAGGCAGCCTCGTTGACGGTGCCAAGTGTTTCTGCGCGCCAGAACTCGATCGAGGTCGTGAGAACCTCCATCTGGACCATGTCGCCCGGGTTTAAGCCTTCGATATAAGAGAGGCTGACGGTATAAGCTTCTTCCGGGTCCCGGATCGTGTCTTCGAGACCTTTCAGAAAGGCTGTCACCATGGCGCGGACCAGGTCCGGGTTCTCGGCGATAGTTTTTTCGTTGGAGATCAGGCCGTTGGAGGCGAGAGTGACGTAATCGGCGACGCGCAGTTCTACGACTTTATAGCCCTGGGCGCGCAGCTGGATCGGTTCGTTAGAGAAATAGCCGACCACAGCGTCTTCCCTCCCGGTCGCAAGCGCTTCCACCTGGTTGAAGCCGATTGAATCGAGTGTGAGAGCGCTTTCGGCGACTCCGGCATGGTTGAGCATCGCTCGAAGGCCGATGTAAGATGCACCGAGAAGGTCGGGCAAGCCGACTTGCTTCCCGGCCAGGTCGGCAACAGAATTGATGCCGCTGTCCGTTTTCGCGACGACAGTGATCGGGTATTCCTGGAACCAGGCGGCTACATAAACGACGGGGATATCCTGTTCTCGTGCGAGCAGGACCTGTTCTCCCGACACTACTGCAAACGGGGTTTCGTTTGCCCCGACCATTTTGATGCCGTTGGTTTCGAAGCTGTAGTCAAATTCGATTTCGATCCCGGCCTCGGCGAAGTAGCCTTTTTCCACGGCGACATAAAACGGTGCATACTGGATGTTTGGGATAAAACCCATCGGGAGTCGTATTTTTAGCAACTCTTCGGGCGTCGGTTCGGTGTTGAGCGTGCAGGCGGTGAGCGCAAGGAAGAGGCCTGCTAACACGAGGGGGATGCGTTTCATTATTAAACCAGATCTCCTAAACAACGCCGGCGGCGCGGGAGCGAGCCTTGCCGTCAGACGGAATTCTTCCATTTCAAGAGCCTTTTTTCGAGGCTGACAACGATACCGTAAAGACTCAAGGCCATTGCGACGAGAGCCAGGATGGCGACAAACACCAGCGCTGTGTCGAAATTGCCGTCTCCGAGGCGGATCAAGAACCCGAGTCCGCGGTCTGAGCCGATGTATTCACCGACGACAGCACCAATTACGGAAAGCGTTGCCCCGATGCGCAGCCCGCCAAGCAAGACGGGCAGGGCTGCGGGAATCTCAAGCAAGCGCAACGTCTGCTGGCGTGAAGCATTGAGCGACCGCATGAGGGCGTGCAGGTTTTCAGGCACCGAGCGAATGCCAACGACGATGTTAACGAGCACCGGGAAAAAGACGATCAGGGCGCAGATCAGGACCTTGGACAGCATACCTGGTCCAAACCAGATAATGAGCAGCGGTGCGATTGCGACGATGGGGATCGCCTGGCTCGCGACGATATAAGGTGAGAGCAGGCGTTCCACTGCCGGCGATTTTGCGAGTGCATAGCCGAGGACTGTTGCGATAGAGACGCCCAGGGCAAGCCCTCCAAGCACTTCGAGAAGCGTAATCCAGAGGTGGAAGAGCAGGCTTCCACTGAGAAGATGTTGGGTCAGCCTGGTCCAGACGTCGAACGGTGACGGCAATATGAAAGACGGAAGGCCGGATACGCGGGTAATGAAAGCCCAGAGGATGAGGCCGGCGAGCAGGGATACCGGTACCAGCGCCGAGTGAACGGCCTGAGTGCGGAGAGTGGGGGGGAACTGTTCTTTTGTCGTCATCGTATCTCGTGCCGGGGAAAAGAAAACGCCCCGGAACTAAAGGTTTCGGGGCGCGCGAGATTACCAGGTCTCTGCAGCAAAAACCCCGAAAATGGATTTTCGGGGGGCACAGAGATACCAGTAGAACACCCTGCCTGGGTGGTCTATCATCGCCTTCTTTCATCCGGACTATACCGTCGGCTCTGGATTTTCACCAGATCCTGCAGAAATGTTCTGCTCGTAGGCTTGCAGCTGCGCGGGCAGTCTGCTTACTACCGGTCGGGAATTGTGTCTATTGACACGCACCCTGCCCCGAAGGTTTGCCGTTAGATACGGCTATCCAATTGTGAGGATATTATACCGCCGGATTGTGAAGGGGGTCATTAAGACATTGCAAGTCGTTATGTCTCGTCCTGGCCAATATTTGTGGTAGTTTAAGTTAGACTTGGCAAGTTTTTAAAACTTGCCAAGTCTAGAGAGATTTAACAACAAAGAGTCGATTAGAATTAGAATGAAATCTTTCGATTCCACCCTGCGAGAACCGCCATGCTGCTGACGATCGATATCGGAAATACCAACCTGACACTCGGCCTTTACGAAGGTGAGACTCTCGGCCCGCGCTGGCGACTGGCCACAGACCACGAACGGATGCCGGACGAGTATGGACTCCAATTCCTCGGTTTGCTGAACCATGTCGGCGTAACGCCGGCCGATCTAGAAGGGATATCGATGGCCTCCGTCGTGCCAACCCTGACAGGTCGTATCATCAGCGCCTGTGAGTATTACCTGAAGCGAACACCGCTCGTAGTGGACGCGGGCGTCAAGACAGGCGTACGGGTGCGTTACGAGCCGCCCCGCGCCGTCGGTGCAGACAGGGTTTGTGATGCGGCAGCCGTCCAGCACCTTTACGGCGGTCCGGCCTGTGTTGTCGATTTCGGTACAGCTACCACATTTAACGCTATTTCGGCCGATGGCGATTACCTCGGCGGCGCGATCGCGCCCGGATTGGGCATCGCCGCAGACGCTCTTTTTGCCCGGGCAGCCAAGCTTACGCGCGTTGACCTCGCGCGACCTCCGTCTGTTATCGGAAAAAATACACCCCACGCGATCCAATCCGGGTTATTGTTCGGATACGTGGGGCTCGTCGAGGGCATGGTCGCTCGCTTTCACGAGGAGCTGGGCCCGGATATGAAGGTCATCGCCACAGGTGGACTCTCCGAGATCGTTGCGAAAGAAACCAGTGTGATCAGTCACATCGCGCCTTGGCTGACGCTGGATGGGCTGCGCATTATCTGGGACCTGAATCAGCAGTCACATCAAAATTAAGGTTTCGGTTCTCGGTTCAGGTTTTTTTGCGGAGGTCAATGTCAGGGCGGGATCGGCCTACCGCACCGCACCCGGCATGGAGCACTATTCGTAAAACGCAGTGATATTTTTAACTTCCGGCATCAGCCCGGAACCGCGCCGGTGTTTCCTTCTATAATAAATATTTCCCATTTTCTTCAATCCAACCACGCTGAGCCCGGCGAAAACGATGCGCGGCCATTCCTGTATTGCAGTAGGGGGGTGCGTGCGCAGCGCGCGCAGGTAAGTTAACAGGGCTTTTAAGGCCAGCCCGCCATCAAGAAGGTACCGTGCGTCAAAGCGCAGGGCTGCTGCCTGGATCAGGTGTAGTTTTCCATCCAGGATTTGCGAGTAATACGGGTCGGACTGCATCCAGGCTACGATCCTGTACGCTTCAGCGCCAAACTTCTCTGCCTGGGCGACGTTCTTGGCAGATGCGTGCTGGCGGGCAAACGCCCAAATGGACGTGGAAAACGATATCGAACGATTAGCGGCTATGCGCAGCCAGAGATGGTGGTCGAGAAGAAAGTGATAAGCAAGATCGATCCCGCCCGCTTCAAGATAGGCGTCACGCCGCATGAACACTGCGGGCTGGCAGATAATGTTAAAAGCTGCCAGTTCCTCCCTGCCATACTGCCTGAATACCATGTCGTTCAATAGTCGCCCTGACGCGTCGATGCTCGCGGCATTTCCATAAACCAGGCCTGCCCCAGGGTTTGCCTTGAGAAGCGCAACTGCTTCGCGCACGGCCCCAGGTGCAAAGAGGTCGTCCGAATTTAGCCAGGCAAACACATCGCCCGTTGCCCGGGCAAACCCTTTCCGGAGCGCATCAGCCTGTCCGGCGTCCTTTTCGCTCACCCACCAGGCCAGGCGGTCCGCATATCCCCTGATAACGTCGACGCTCTCGTCTGTCGACCCGCCGTCCACAACGATGTATTCGATTTCCGGATAATCCTGGCCAAGCACAGAACGAATGGTCTGGTCCAGGAACGGACCTTGATTGTAAGAAGGAGTAACAATGGAAACTTTCATAAGAAACGCGCCGATTGCAATGTGTAACCAGGGAACAGTCGAATGGACAGCCTAAGGGGTAAGGTCATAAATGACGTAGCCGCCGCCGGAGGCCAGAACCGGGTAATTCGCTTCCAGATAAACGCCGAGATCAGCGCTCATCTGGTTCCTGGCAGTGATGACGAAGTATTCCGCGCCGGGATACTGCCTGAGAAACTGGTCGGCACTGATCTGTTCCGGGAGGACGCCGATCGCCCGCCAGCCGTAATACATCAACCGGAAGCCGTAGTCCTGCGTATAACCGACCGCACGCCCATCCGTCGGGATTGCCTCGCCCACCTCACGCCAGTACACACCTGCGCTGCGGAAATCTTCTGCAACGAGCACCGACCGCGCGATCCACGCCGGGTAGGCTGCAGACAGAAGAAGCAGCAATGCATAGACCAGCTGCGCCATCCGGCCCCGGCGGTACAGGGCCCTGGCGACCTGATCAGCAGCCGGGGCGAGCGAAACAGCCACGCAGACGACCAGCGGCAGC
>JBFGQG010000201.1:0-6600 GCA_041564295.1 Anaerolineales bacterium
CCGCAGTTTTGGCCCGCCCCAATAATGGGAAAGTGCATCTTTGACCGTCTGCGCGAAATCCGGGGGAGAGGGCAGTTCTTCAGGCGCTGTGAGTGCACCGCCGCGGTCGTAGCGCGCAGCCGCCCTGAGCCGTTGGATGAATTCTACCTGCGGCTGTAAAGAGCGCAGGGATGCAAATACCTCCCCCTGAAGACGCTGGTCATCGAGCGCGAGTGCAGCCCGGTCTCCTAACTCGTGTATCGAAATCCGTTGTTCGTCTTGCAAGAGATCGCCGGGTTTCTGGACGCCGAGTATGCCGATCAGGACGGCATCTCGCTCACTGAAAAGCGGCAGGAGCCAATAATCACCCCACGCGTAGATTTCTTCGCCGTTGGCGGATTGTACAGCTTCCAGGATATTAGAGGAGAGGTCGTCTTTACGCCATTTCCGACCGCCTGTATGGACGACCAGTTCGACGGAGTTCTCTCCTGCGGCAGCAACGAAGGCAGTCGTCACCTGGAGCTGGTCGCAGACTGCCGCGAGAATGCTTTCGAGGAACTGGCGCAGGTCGTCGCGGGTCAGCAGGCGTTCTTCCAGGTTCTGCATCAGGCGCAGGTTATCACGATCGCCCCCGCTGAAGAACAGGCGCTCCCAGACCGGTGCAGCCATTGAAATCGTGTGCTCCATGAATAGGATTGTGGTGACCATCACGATTGGGATCGCGATGTCGATCGGCATCCCGAGGAATTCCCCGGCACGCCGCACAAGCGTCGTCAAACCAAGGACAAGGGAGGCAGTGATAGGCCCGCGCATCAGCCATTTGGCCAGCCGCCGCTTGACGACACGATCAGGCCATGAGACGCCGAAAAACGCGACGGAGTAAGCCATCATCACGAGCAGAATTGCGACGATGAAGTTTGTTCCCAGTGCAATGAACCAGAAAAGCAGCGGCTGAGATCCGGCGAATTCCCCGCCAAAGATCAGGTAAGGAAACGAACCCAGCGCCGGGGCGATAGCACCGGTCATCAAGTAGCTCATCCTGCGCTGGCTTGTTCGAGATATCGAGCGGTTATACGCACGTCGGAAATTCGCCCATGCCCAAACAACGAAGACAACATAGAAAATGGTGAAGACCCAGGTGAGACCGGTCGGCGCCAGGTAGCGAACACCCGCGTTCGTCTTTAACAGTTCGCCGACGAGTTTTCCATTAAAAAGAAGGATAAGAAAAACGAGTGAAAAGACGTAGGTAAACCTCACCAGCCAGCGCCTGCGGCCGCGGGACGGTTTTCCAGTGGTCGCCAGGAGGGCGTCGGAAAAATGCAAATATGCGGGCGGCAGGAAAAGCAGGCCCGGCCATTGAAACTTCAACCAGAATTCCTGCTGAGCTGAGCCCGATGCAGTGCCGCTGATAGCCTCACCAGCGAATACAAACACGACACAGGCAAGGATCATGGCAAAGGACCGCGCCACGCGATCGCGCAGGTTGAAGGTCAATGCGTACCCGAGAAGTGAAACAGCCGTGATAGCAATGCCTGCCGTCAGGACTTCATTGAGTGCCCGCAGGGCAGAAATAAAGAGATCCATGCCAGTCGTTAGTGTAGTGCTTTCCCAAAAAACACTGCGATGTCCTTATTCGGATAATGCCTGTCGCTGAAACCACAGAAATCATATCCTAACTTCTTCGCCAGCCGGATTCCAGGAACATTTTTCGATTGCATTTCCAGGATCAATTGTGTTGAGCCTTTCTCGTGCGCCCAATCTTCCGCTGAAATCACGAGTGCAGACGCGAGGCCTTTCCGCCGCATCGGAACAGCGATTGCGAGATCCGTCACGGCTGCGATATGTGGTTCGGTGCCGTGGGCAAGCGTAAGGTAACCGGTAGGTTGGCTTTCCGGGTCCTGTCCATGAATGGCGACAAGGATTCCCCATCGTTCGAGCCAATCTTCAACGAGATTATGATGATCACGCGGATAACTGTGCCGGACGACGCGCGGCAGTTTCAGCTCGCGGAAGGTCAGGTTGACTTCTCTCACCGATTCCTGCAAATCCATTTGCCAGACATATTCGGTTGTATAGCTGTGGTCGATACTGAGTAAGGACGGTAAATCCGCCGGTAAAAATCTTCTAATATGTATTTTTGACAAGTGCAGCCTCCTATTCCTGGGGAATCAGAATAGTAATGGGTACCTGGCAATCAGGCAAGGAAGCTCCGCCTGAAGTTGTAACGACAAGTCGCAGCAGATAGTCACCCGGGGCAAGCGTCGATGTATCCCAGCTGGTCACCAGGACGTCATTCTCGACCGGGACACGGTTGGCCTGGATGGTGCGCCAGGTGGCCTGGTTCTGGGGGGTTACTTCCAGCTTGTAAAACCCGAAATTTTCCACGTTCGCCGATCCGAGGATTTCGATTTCACCAAGCAGCTGGTCCCCAGGTTCCGGGGAAGTTATTTCAAGTATGTTCGCCTGGCATTGACCGATACGGGCATCGATCGTCGGCGTCGGACCGACCTCCGTTCCTTCGCCCGCCATCGCTTGTTCTGTCGCACCAGTAGGCAGCGTCGCAGTTGGCGTTGCCAGAAGGTCGATCGTTGGCGTCAACAGAGGATCAGATTCAGGCCTGAGAGGGGCGACGTAAGAAACGATGACAAATTCACCTATCCCTATAAGGATCAGCAAAACGAGGATCGTAATGGCCTGATTAAATTTTGATTGGGCACTTTCCCGCTCCAGACCGAAGATGGTGGAGCGCATTTCATGCCAGTTAATGTACATCCGGCGAAAATAGAGAAATGCCCCTAGCGCGATGAAAAAATAGATCCAGCCCTCGTAGATCCTGAAAAAACGAAGCGCCTCATCCATCCTGGATTAATCCAGACGTTTTAAAAATCCGCGTACAACCGAAACCAGGCGAGGAACCAGCACTTTTCCGGCTTCCAGAACTTCTTCATGGGTTGTTTCAGTGTTTCCGTCGAGGTTGGCTTTATTGCTGATGCCTGAAATACCCAATACGCGCATCCCGCCATGACGGGCAACGATCACCTCCGGCACTGTCGACATGCCGACCGCATCTACACCAATAAGCCGAAGGAAACGGAGATCAGCCGGGGTCTCGAATGAAGGTCCGGCCAGCGAAACATAAACACCTTCGTGCAGTTTGACACCGGCAGCTTCCGCAGCCTCCCGTGCCAGCCAGTGATATTTTCGATCGTACGCCTGGCTCATATCCGGGAATCGAACGCCGAACTCGTCGAGGTTCGGTCCACGTAGTGGGTTCGGCCCAGCCATACCAATCAGGTTGATGTGGTCGGTCAACATCATCAGGTCTCCAGGCTCGAAGTCCGGATTAACGGCACCGGCAGCGTTAGTGACCACCATGGTCTGGATCCCCAAACTGGTCATCACACGCACCGGGAATGTCACCCAAGACATTTCATAGCCTTCGTAGTAATGGACGCGGCCCTGCATCACGAGCACATCCTGTTCTTCTAGAGTCCCAACAACAAGTCTGCCGCTGTGGCCAATGACGGTTGAAACTGGCCAGTTGGGTATTTGATCAAATGGAATGATTTCTGCGTTCTCGACCGAATCTGCCAATCCCCCAAGGCCTGAACCCAGGATCAAGCCGACTTTTGGCCGGCGGCTGATCCTGCTGCGTATGAAGTCGGTGGTTTCTTCGATGTGCTGCATCGTCACGTATTCAGACATGTAATGCTCCTTCAAAACAGATTTTTTAAGATTATACTCGCTGGCACTTACACCATTTCTGCGTCAATTCGCGAGCGTTGCCGAAAGTTCATCGACAAAAAAATCGATCATCTCTGGGGTGATCCAGTAATGCGTTACGAGACGGTAACGCCGGTGCGCAACGTCGTGGATCAGGATATTCCGCTTCGCCAGGATCGCCATCAGCTTGTCATCGGTCAATCGGACTTCGTCCGACAATCGAAAATAGACCATATTTGACTCCGGCACGGGGTTTTCGACGACAAGGCCCGGCACATCGCTGAGTTTCCCGGCGAGGGTGCGGGCGTTTTTATGGTCATCAGCGAGGCGTTCGACCATGGTCTGCAATGCGACGATCCCTGCTGCAGCAATCACACCGGCCTGCCGCATACCGCCACCAAGTACCTTTCTGGCGCGGTGGGCGCGCCGGATAAAAGCCTGGTCTCCGACGATCACCGACCCGACTGGTGCGCACAAAGCCTTACTCAGGCAAAAAGTGACAGAGTCGAAGGGTGCAGCATAGGCAGCAGGCGAAACGCCTAGTGAAACGGCCGCATTGAAAAACCGGGCCCCGTCCAGGTGCAGCTTGAGGTTTTTTTTACGGGCAAGTTCGCCGGCCTTTTCGATATATTCGATTGGAAGCACAGACCCGCGGCAGCGGTTATGGGTGCTTTCCAGTGATATGAGGCGAGTGACCGGGAAATGCGGATCGTCCGTGCGAACGGCGCTTTCGATCTCCGTGAGGTCCAGGGTCCCATCAGAACGGTTCAGGAGGACACGCGGGTGGACACCCCCGAGCGCGGCCATCCCACCTGCCTCGAGCAGGTAGGTGTGAGACAGGTTTCCGAGAATAACCTCTTCCCCTCGCCCGCAGTGTGCGAGGATGGATGCGAGGTTTCCCATCGTGCCAGTCGGCACCAACAGGGCAGCCTCTTTACCGAGTAATGCAGCGGCGAGGTCCTGTAACCGGTTGACGGTCGGGTCTTCACCATAAACGTCATCGCCTAATTCGGCAGCGGCAATCGCCGCCATCATTTCCGGTGTCGGTTTTGTCACAGTATCAGACCGCAGGTCGATCAATGGCATTGAATGTCTACCTTATGGGCCGAATCAGGGCTGCTGCCCTTGAATCGCCCCCATGATTTTTGGAAAAATTACGATTTGCGCCGCAAATCTTCCAGAAGATTTGCCAGGTTTGTGGGAAGATTTGCGGCGAAAGTGCGCACATCGTCCTCACCCGGTATTTTAATCGTGATCCGGGCTGCGTGCAAAAAATGCCGCTTGATTTTTGCTGAGGGTTTCTTTTTACCGTAAACCGTATCCCCAACGATCGGGCAGCCGATGAACGCCAGGTGTACGCGGATCTGGTGCGTTCGACCGGTGACCGGATGTGCTTCGATCAGCGTGTATTCCGCGAACGCCTCAAGTGTGTGATATTCTGTGACCGCTTCACGGCCGCGGTGAGGCGGGACGACAGCCATTCTTTTTCGATTGTGGTTGTCGCGGCCTATGGCAGCCTCGATCACACCAGACCCGGTCGGCGGGGCGCCGTCCACCAGAGCAAGATAGATTTTTTGAACCGCCCGGCTGCGAAACTGCTCCTGCAAGAAGCGGTGTGTCCGATCGTTCTTTGCCAGCAAGATCAAGCCGGACGTGTCTTTGTCCAACCGATGCACGACCCCTGGACGAATCTCACCGCCGATACCCTGTATGTCCGGTGCATGGGCCAGCACAGCGTTGACCAGAGTGCCGCTGTTGTGACCGGCGGATGGGTGCACGACCATGCCTGCCGGCTTGTTGACCACGATCAGGTCGTTATTTTCAAAAATGATATCCAGGGGGATTGGTTCCGGCTGGAGCGCAGAAGGCTTCAAAGGTGGAAGATCCACGATCACAACCATCCCTTTTTCAACGATTTGCCCCGCTTTTTTCGCCTGCAAGCCATTGACGGTAACAAGGCCATCTTTAATGAGGCTCTGTAATCGTGACCTGCTGTATCCAGGCAAAAGCTCCGTCAAAAACAGGTCGAGACGCTGTGGATCAGGTGCAACCACATCCAACCGGACGATTTCAGACATGGCTGATGCCTTTCCGGTGCTGGAGATTTCTTCGGCGTATTCGCAACACGTCCTGCCTGAGCGTAAAGCGCTGCACGATTTCGGCGTCTGCCCATATTACCTCGATGAGACCCAGGGTAATCGGTTCGTCATTCTCCACTTTCATCGGTAAACTGCTCCTGTTCCTCTGGTTGATCTGCTGGGCGAGCCGCAACTGCCTGGAAGATTCGAGTTCATCGAATACCTGGGGCAGGAACGGAACGAGGATCAAGACCACGCCGGCCGAAATACTCGCATCTGCGATATTGAACACCGGGAAATTCATCACCGAAAAGAAATCGGTCACATGCCCCTGAAGGATGCGGTCGATCAGGTTTCCCACCGCGCCACCAAGTTGCAGCGCGAGCGCTGCGCGCAGCCAGCGGTCGTGCCTGGGGATCACCGGGTAAAAATTGATTATCGCAAGGGTCACGAAAATTCCGAGCAGAATGAAGATAATGTTGCCGTTCTGGAAGATCCCAAATGCCGCACCAGTATTTCGCCAGTGAACGATTCGGAAAAATCGGGCCAGGGAACCAAAGGGGACCCAGATATCTGTGAACGTCAAGTTTACGCGCACGAGGAATTTCGTGAGCTGGTCCAGCAGAACGACAAAACTTGCCAGCGACAACAGGTATGTGTAATCAGGCAGGTATTGGTGAAGAGGTTTTCGCAAAATTACTCCTGGAAATCAGAGACCGAGTCTGATAACTCGGTCTCCTGAATAACGGACACATTTTACCGCATAGATAGATAGTTCGTTAGTCGGTTCTAAGGGCCTTCAAGTCGCTTGCCTGAATAA
>JBFGQG010000202.1:0-6599 GCA_041564295.1 Anaerolineales bacterium
GGTTTTAAGTTCAGTACATATGCCACATGGTGGATTCGCCAGGCCATCACCCGTTCCATCGCAGACCAGGCGCGCGTGATTCGCATCCCGGTTCATTTGCAGGAATCGATACAGAAACTGCGCCGGGCATCGCGCGAACTGACACAACGCCTCGGACGGTCTCCAACTCACGAAGAGCTGGCGCTCGAATCCGGCTTCCTGGCAGAAGAGGATGTCAATGCTATCAAGTTTGCCCAGAAGACGGGCAGCTATATCGAGCCGATCCTGCGCAACCGCTGGCGGCAGGCAGCGACAAAAGTGCGGCAGACGCTCGTGACGGCTGAAGAACCGCGCTCTCTAGAAAGCCCGGTCGGGAATGAAGACAACTCGGAGTTGGGGGATTTCATCCCGGATGAAGATGCCACCGAACCGATCGATGCAGCCGCGCGTAAAATCCTGCGTGAACAAATCCAATCGGCTTTATCCGTGCTTTCCGACCGAGAGAGAGAAGTGCTTGAACTTCGTTTTGGACTGTCAGATGGTCGAGAATACACACTGGAAGAGGTTGGTAAGCATTTCAACGTGACTCGTGAACGGATCCGCCAGATCGAGGCAAAAGCGCTGCGCAAACTTCGCCACCCGACCCGCAGCAGGCATTTGAGGGATTACCTTTAATAAACGAAGCGGGACTTTCTGGAAAGTCCCGCTTCTCTCCTTTTTACTCACGGTGGACGATTACATACCAGCTTCAACAGCCATCAGCATTTCCCTTGCAGACTGGAGCGTTGCCTCGCTCACTTCTCCCAACATCAAGGCCAATTCTGAGAGCCGTTCTTCCCCTTCAAGTGCATCAACCTGGGTTATGGTGCGCCCGTGGTCGATATGTTTTACGACCCGGTAGTGCTGTATCCCGTAAGCCGCCAACTGCGGCAAATGCGTGATGCATAGCACCTGGTGCTGTTTTCCGAGGTTGGAAAGCTTTTCCCCGACTACTGCACCGACCCTGCCCCCGATCCCCTGGTCAATTTCATCGAATATGAGGGTGGGTGTGAGGTCGGCCTGTGCAAGAACGTTCTTCAATGCCAGCATCAAGCGTGACATTTCACCGCCCGAGGCGATTTTAGCCAGCGGTTTGAGGCCTTCGCCGGGATTGGGTGCAACGAGGAACTGCACGCTCTCCAGGCCATGCGGTCCGTAGGCCACTTTTTCCGCTGAAGCCAATTCAACGCCGTCAGGATCCTGTTTGCGGATGAACTCAACATCAAAGTGGGCTTCCGGCATACGCAGGTCTTTCAGTTGTGCTTCCAACGCTGCAGACATTTTTCCTGCAGCCTTTTTACGCGCTTCCGATAATGCTTCACCCAGGACGGCAATCTTTTTTAACTGAACGGCTTTTTCAGCCTCCAAGTGAGCAATGCGTTCTTCCGCGTTTGTGATGGCGTCCAATTCCTCCGCCGCCGTTTCAGCAAAGGCAATCACCTCAGGGATCGTACTTCCGTATTTGCGTTTGAGATTCTGGATCAGGTCCAACCGTTCTTCGACTTCTTCGAGCCGTTTCGGATTGAATTCGATCGTCTCGATGTAATCGCGCAGTTCGAGTACGAGGTCGTTCAGGCTGTCGAAGATTTCTTGCGCCCGCTCTGACAATCCTTTCTGGCCTGAATCGGTGCGGGCAAGCTGGTTAATCGCGGTCACCGCCTGGCCAAATAAATCTGTTGCTGACGGGTTTTCGGGGGAACTCTCATCTATTGTGAAAATGGCTTCCTGGCTCAGTTTGGCGAGGGTCTCTGCGTTCGCTAGACGATTGCGCTCCTGCTTCAGTTCATCGTCTTCGCCGGGTTTGAGTGCGGCAGCCTCGATTTCATCAATCTGGTAGCGCAAAAGATCGGCACGGCGGGCGGCGTCTCTTTCGGCAGCCCGCAGTTCGGCCAGTTTCTGGATGGTGTTTCTGAGCAGGTTGTAGGCCGTCTGGTATGCGGTGAGTTCTTCATCAGCGCCGGCGAAGCTGTCGAGGAGGCGCAGGTGTTCGCGCACACGCAGCAGTGAGAGGTGCTCTGATTGTCCGTGGACGTCTACGAGGTATTCGCCGATTTCTTTCAGCAAGGCCACTGTCACGCTGCGGCCATTGATTCTGGCGTGATGCCGTCCTTCTGCCCGGATTTCTCTGCTGAGAGTCACGTAGTCCGGGTCGTCCAGCAGCGACTCGCGTTCAAGGATCGCGTGGAGCGGTGCACGCGTGTTTGCGGAAATCCGAAAATCGCCTTCGAGTAAAGCGCGTTCTTCACCGGCTCGGATCATCGTAGCCTCGACCCGCCCTCCCAGGAGGGCTTCTACTGCATCAATGATGATCGATTTGCCGGCGCCGGTTTCGCCGGTGAAGGTTACAAGACCGTCCCTGAAACGAAGTTCGAGGTGGTCGATAATGGCAAAATCGAAAATGCGGAGTTCAGTTAACATTCGCCCATTCAGATTCGCAGCCCGGCAAGGCTGTAGTAAGTTGAAGCGCTGATGACAATTGCGTAAATAAAATTCCAGGGTAAGGTGTATCCAAGCGTGGTCACGGCCATGAGTATCGCTGTACCAAGACCCTGGCCGCTGATAAGCAGCCCCCAAACAAATGCAGCAAAGGGGAACAGGGCCGGCAGCAATCCGCTGAGAAATACAGCCAGGGTAATGACCTTGAAAAGGGTTTTCGATCGTCTCCGGCTGACCGTCCTCCGTGTGGCTTCAGCGATCAGGCTGCCGGCAAAAGCAGCGCCGATTAACAGGAAGAAAAACCCGAAATTGCCCAGGATCAAGACAATGATCAGGCTCAAGAATCCGGCGACGATCGGGCCAAGGAAGTAGTCGCGGGGTTCGGCTGTATCGAATGCCTTTTGCTGCCCGCGCACGCAATCTTCGCAGCGGTAGCCAGTCGGTGTATGGACCGCGCATTTCGAACACATCAAGCGGTTGCAGCGATTGCATCTGAGCGACGCCTCGCGTTCGGGATGTTTTTCGCAAAATTCAGTTGCAAATTGCTCTTCGTGAGCATGGTCTGTCATACGGTATGCTCCTGATTATGATCTTCAATTATATGGTTTGATCGAAATTAGCGTTCATTTTTGACGTCAGGTTTTTGTAGAAATAATCCTGTTCCTGCAACCGGACGAAATTAACAGTATGTTCGCTGCGCTGGATCACCACCTGGTCGTTGTTCTCCAGCGGGACGTACCATTGGCCGTCTACGCTTAGGGCAGCTTTATGCAGGGAATGTACGCGGACCGAAACCACCGTTTCTTCAGCAAGAACGATTGCAGAGTTGAATGAAAAGTGTGGCGCTATCGGTACGATCAGGAAGTTCCTGAGGCGTGGCGGCAAAATCGGTCCACCTGCTGCAAGCGCATACGCCGTAGAGCCGGTGGGCGTGGCCGCGATCAGGCCATCCGCGTGGTATGTGGTCAGATAACTGCCGTCGAGGCTCGTTTCGAGCTGCACAGGGCGAACGACATCGCCGCGGGAGACGATGGTTTCATTCAGCACCTGCCATTCCCCGAGAGTTTCGCCGTTTCTTATATGGGCGGCTTTGAGCATCAGTCGCGGTTCGAGCCAGAATTCACCTTTATAAAGCTGCGGCAATTTGCTTTCCCATTCATCCCGCTGGATGCCCATCAGGAAACCGAGACGGCCCATGTTGATTCCGAGCACGGGAATACCGGCAGGACCGCAGAGCTGGCCGCTGCGGAGCATCGTGCCGTCACCACCGAGGGCTATCCAGAGATCGAAGGCATTCTTTTCGAGACCTTCGCGCAGGACGTCATCGTAGAGAAGCCCGCAGACAGCCTGCACCCCGAATCCAGTCAGGAACTCTGCGATTTTTTCCGCTACATCCGGTGCATCAGGAAGATAGGGGTGGATAGCGATTGCTACGTTCTTAAACATCAAACCTCATTACTGTAGTACGTTTAAAGCTTTTGTTCACAGGTGTGACCGTATCCGCAACTTTTGCAGCGATATGGATTTTCGTGCGAGCGGTTGATTATACGCTTCCGTTTCGCTGCGCGGATTTCATCGAGCAGGTTTTTCAATTGTCGTTCCAACCCGGCGGTGTAATCCACGCGAAAAGTGCGCTGCGGGTACTTGATCAGTCCGTATGCCGGTCGAACCTCCATAACACGCTCGACGAGCAGGCAGTATGCCGCCAGCTGGAAAATATGCGAGTCGTACGGTGCCGCAGGTGTTCGCCCTGATTTTACTTCAACAGGGATGATGGTCTTTCCCTGGCGTACGAGGTAGTCGGGTTTGCCGGTGAGGTCCCAGACCGGATCATAAAGCGGCTGGTCCACCTTCCCCCATGCTTTCGTGTCGGTGTACACCACCCGTCCCCCAGGTAAACCGGATTCATGTCGCCGGACCGCTGAATGCCAGAACAGGACCAGTGCAGCCAGGAATAGAGCGAGGATGAGCCATTCCATGTGGAACCTTTCAGACCAGCAGATTGACGAGGTAGACGACGCTCAAAATGAGTGCAGCCATCAGGGCGCTGTAAGCGGCCCATCGTAGCAGGCCGGCCGTTATCACGACACGCCCGTGCTGCTCGTGGATCTCGGTTCCGGAAATCATTTCGGCAGTGTTTTCCGATACTTCACCTTTTTGCTGGTACCACCATGCTCTCTGGCAGAAGAGGTAGCTGCCGATTTCGGATGCGAGTATTGTGCTGGCGCGAGGTGATTTCATCAGACTCCGTCGAGACGGGCTTCCAGGTTGCGCAGGCTTTCTTCGAGATGCTGCTGTCGCAGGCTGATCGTCAGGTCGCCTCGGGTGCGTTCGAGCACGCCGCGGACGATATCCGTTTGCCTGCGAAGGCCGCCGGTGATGGCGTCCGGGAAATCCATGGTGACGAGGAGGCCGTAAATATCTTCCATAATTTCCAGCACCGGCTCGGCTTCATCAGGCTTTCCCTGGCGCATCAGGTCGAGGCAGCGGCGGCGCATTTCTGTTGCAGCTTCTGCAAGGCCCTTAATGTATGTGTTGGAGGGGATTTTGAGACCTTCCGGGGTCGGAAAATCGCCCCCGTAAACGAGGGTGAAAACGATATTGGCTTCGGCATATTCCTTGAGTGCGTCCTGCGTATAGCCGGCAAAATAAATGTCCGGATAATCTGTCAGGTTCACGTTGAGCTGACGGGCTAATGCAGCCGTCTCGGCAAGTTTCGCCAGGGCGACTTCTTTTTCGTTGCGGTGGATCGCCCGGATCGCCCGGGACGCATAGCGAATGAGCGTGCGAGTCTGTGCGAGCGCTTCATCTCGGGCCTGTGTCCTGGAAACAAAATCCGCATGTGTGGATTCGTAAATTTCTTCGAGTGTGTTCATAGATTAATCGCTTTCCTCGCTGCCAGCCTGCCCGGATTCCTGGTCAGGCGGGGGTGGGGGGCTGAATAATTTGCTGTATTCTTTCAGATTTGCTTCACCCGGGATATTGATTTCACCGAAGATTTTTTCATACCTGGAGAGGTTTTCGGCCAGCGCGCGCAGGAACAGCTTGGCACTTAACGGCGAAATAAGTACGCGGGACGTGACTTCAGCAGGCGCTGTACCGGGAAGTTTCAAAGCGAAATCCAGCACAAATTCCGTCGGCATATGGGCGATCCGGACCATATTGGCATAGCTTGCGGACATGCCTTCCGGGATATCGATCGCGTGCATTTGAGGGGCAACTCGAAAAGACGGCTTCGTCATACGATTACTCCAGTCATTCGAACAGAAAATCGGTCGGCGGGTGGCGGAACACGACCCTCGATCCGTACACAATGAGGTTCATTCTAGAGGCTGCCGGTTCAATTTCTGTCCAGTTGATTTCGAATTTTATTTTAATGGAAAAATACCCGTACGGCGGCAAACAATTGCACCGTACGGGTACCACCGGTCAAATTCATACGTTTTTAGAAGGGAACGTCATCTTCCGGTTCCGGCATGCCGCCGAAATCAGACCCGGCAAAGCCGCCCTCTTCATTCGGTCCGGATAAGAACTGAACGTTCAAAGCCGAAATCTCGAACGAGGCGCGGGGTGTACCTGCCTGGTCGGTCCACACGCGCGGACCGCCCGAAGAATCAGCAGTCAACCTGCCTTCAACCAGCACTTTGCGTCCCTTCGCAAGGTACTGGTTGCACGTCTCTGCAAGCCTGCCCCAGGCGGAAACGCGAAACCAGACGGTTTCATCAACGCGCTCGCCGTTGGAGGAGGTGTATCGACGGTTTGTCGCCACGGAAAAATTGGTTACAGGTTGGCCGGAGGGGGTGTAGCGCATTTCCGGGTCGCGACCCAGGTCGCCTACAATGATAATTTTCTGGTACATCTCAAGCTCCTTCCGATGAGTGTCGGTTTTCCGTACCGGGTGAACACCACCCGGACTATGTGAAGTGCCTCATCGTATCAGAACAATTGTACTATAAACGTGGAAAAAATCCATCAGAAAAAAATTAGAATTTTATGGTCGGTTACCGGTCCAACGACCAGACTGACAGCGCCGAGAAGTTGACTGTGACCGCATTTTGGCCGCCCGACCTGGCGAAATATCCGATCGGTCCGCCGGGGATCAGCGGCGCGCTCACCGATACCTGGTATGCATCATTGAGATAGAA
>JBFGQG010000203.1:0-6594 GCA_041564295.1 Anaerolineales bacterium
AACGGCAACGTCCCCAATCGAAACCTGATTTCCAGGCTCCCGGAAGGCTGCTGCGTGGAAGTACCCTGCCTGGTCGACGGAAATGGTGTGCAGCCGACCAGCATCTCGGATTACCCCTTGCAGCTTGCAGCGCTGAACCGGACGAATATCAACGTCCAGTCGCTCGCGGTTGAAGCAGCTGTGACCGGCAACCTGGATGCTGTTTATCACGCCGTGATGCTCGACCCGTTAACAGCTGCAGTCTGCACGCTGCAGGAGATTCATGCGATGGTCGGCGAGCTGCTGGAGGCACAGGCCCGCTGGCTGCCGATGTTCTCGATAAAATGAGGAAAGCATATGACAGATTTCAGCTCAAAAGATCTTTATGAATGGTGCCGGGTTCCCTACAACGAACTGGAACAGCATGCCTTAGTAAAAATTCCGTTTCGTCTCTGCCTGGATTCGGAAGAATTGGGGCAAATTATGGCCCAGGAACTGGTCGATGTTATCAGGCAGAATAATGCCTCTGGGATAAAAACCAGGGCAATCATCCCTTGCGGTCCGAGCTGCTGGTACGAACCGTTCACCAGTCTGGTGAACGCCGCACGTGTCAATCTGCAATCACTCGAAGTGTTCCATATGGATGAATGTCTGGACTGGCAGGGCCGGGAATTGCCGCGGGCGCATCCGTACAGTTTCCGAGGCGAGATGGAACGCCGATTTTACGACCCCGTCGACAAAGATCTGAGCGTTCTGGAAGAAAACCGAAACTGGCTTACGGCAGCCAATTTGGATGAAATCCGCAGCAAGATTGTCGCCGAACCGATCGACATCACCTACGGCGGATGGGGACAGGACGGGCACATCGCCTACAATCAGGCGCGGCGACACCCGTTCAGTCAGGTCAGTGTGGATGAGGTCCGTCAGTCGACGGTGAGGATCCAGGAAAACAATCTCGACACGATCATTGCCCTTGCCCAACGTACATTCGGAATGGCGTACCAGTTCGTGCCGCCCATGTCGGTCACACTGGGTGTGCGGGAATGCCTTTCGGCAAGGAAGGTGCGCCTCTTCAGCGACACCGGTGCCTGGAAACAGACGGCGCTGCGCGTGGCGCTGTTCGGACCGCTGACCGGGGAATACCCGATCACGCTGCTGCAAGAGCACCCTGACGCCTTGCTGACAGCCACGGTCTCTACTGCAACGCATCCCGTCAGCGAACATCCCGAATGGGACCTGGGATTTTGATATGGAACCGCTCCATTACGACCTTGATAAATCCAGGTTTCGGGCATTGATCGGCGTCGGCGGAATCGGTTCTGGCGTCTTTTTCAAACTGAACGGCAACCATACTTTGGGACGGGAAGAAAGCCGGGGTGGGCGCTTCCTGAATCAGCGCGATTACTGCAAATTGCACATTATCGCCCATTACGTGCAGACGCTGCTTGGACCAGCGTTTACAACTATACCTATCGGTTACGTCGGCGAGGATTCAGCCGGCGAGGGGTTACTGTTAGAAATGCAGAACGCCGGTTTCAATATGGATCATGTCACTGCCCTGACAGGCGAGCAGACGCTGTTTTCGACCTGTTTTATTTACCCGGATGGCAGTGGTGGGAACCTGACGACCAACGATTCGGCCAATTCAAAGGTTGGGCCCGATGAAGTGCTCAAAGCCGAAAATGCGTTCAAGAAATTTGCACGGCGTGGCATCGCCCTCGCCGCACCAGAGGTTTCTCTAGAGGCGCGCGTGGAGCTCCTAAAATCCGCAACCGTCCACAGCTTTTTCCGCGCGGCTTCCCTTACAACCGAAGAGATGCGCGATCCGTTCGGCGAAGAGATACTCAAGCGAACGGACCTGCTTTCGATCAATCTAGATGAAGCTTCAGCGCTCATTGAAACAAATGTAGACCAATTATCAGCGGACGTGATCGTCACAAAGGCGATCGAACGGGCAAGACTCCACCAGCCAAGAATATGGCTCACGATCACAGGCGGCCAGATCGGCAGCTGGGCCTGGGATGGCGAACGCCTATCAAGGCTGGCGGCCATCGGGGTGCCAGTGTCCAACACCGCCGGAGCAGGCGATGCCTTCTTCGGTGGGCTGCTCGCTGGATTGACGGCAGGCCTGTCTCTCGGCTATGCGCAGGAGTTCGGCACGCTGGTTGCAGCCATGTCCGTGACCTCGCCACACACGATCCACCCGGACATTGACCGAATATCCCTCGCTGCCTTCGCCGATACGCATGGCATCAGCCTATCGACGGCGGTCGAGCAGATGATCAGGTGACGAGGCCCGCCCTGCTGATATGGTTGACATCCGCGTGTCCGGTAAATGCAACGGCCGTCAACCAGGTGGACAGGCTCTGATTGGGGGGCAAACTCCTGGCCGTACCGTTCTCCACAGCGTTCACAAGACCTGAACAGGGATAACTTGTCCATGGTTCGATGCCGATCCCATTCGTCCTGCCGTACCAGGGTGCCCCCAGCCCGCCACCGAGTGCCTGCCACATCCAAACATATTTGAAAACGGAGGCATCCCATGCCAGTCCAAACCCGATATCCTGTCTCGTGTTCTGGACGGAAATCCATCCCTCCTCGAACTCCATCAGATAGCAATTGTCCATCGTGCGTCCGCGGCTCGAAGGCACAAGTCGCAGGTCCATCCTTTCTCCGTTCCGGTCAGCAATATAAGGCCAATCTGTCTTCTGGTGAAGACCCATGCGGTGGTCTGGTCCATCCTCATCATGAAAAATCTGCACTTTACATTCAGGAGCAGAAATGCGGCAGTGCTCATCCAGGAACGGACCTCCGACAACGGGATGATGCCCCCACATGAAGTCAATTGTCTCGTTCCCTAGGTTTTCGACACGCTCCTCGATAAACAAAGCCGGGATGCCGCTTTTCATCGTCAGTTTTTTCCGAAGGAGAAAAGGTGTCCGGAAAGTCTTGAACCACATTCCGACGGAAATTTCGTCCGGGGAATCAGCAAGGATCTTATACTCCCAGGGCACATTTACGGTCTCCGCAAAGAAACCGAGTGATGCCCCCTTCTAAATACAGGCCGGTCCGCCGTTCGGCAGCACCTCGAACCAGCCCCCTGACCAGCGGTCGAAGAATGAGCTGTTCTCATCACCTCCGGAAGGGGCAAAATGGGTTCCACTTCGTAAGCCGTTCGGCGAGTGCCAGAGAAAATCTATGTCAGATGGTTTGTGCAGGAACTGGACGATCTCGGTCCCCTTGTCGACCAGTATGATGATTTGCAGGATTTCGTGCTGCATGATCATCGACCGGTATCCATTGAATCGAACCTGGTCGTCGATCCGGCAGCCGAAATTTCGGTTTGAGTCTGGAATTTCGAACATGGCGATCCTTTTGAATATCATATTGCCCCGATTGCGCAGCGGCAATTGAGGATTGGTCGTTCTCTTTTGAATAGTTTATCATTCAAAGGAGCGCGTTCACTAAAAAAAGAACATAGTTTGTATGTGGAATAGTACCCAGGAGGCCAAATGTGTTAGAACAATTACGCCACGAAGTTTGGAGATTGCATCTGGAACTACCGAAGAACAATCTCGTCGCCTGGACGAGCGGGAATGTCAGCGCGAGAGATCCGGAATCCGGTCTCATCGTGATTAAACCTTCAGGAGTCAAATATGAAGACCTGCAACCGGACCATCTCGTAGTTGTCGATCGGTCCGGAAAAGTCGTAGAAGGCGATTTGAAACCGTCCTCGGACACAGCCAGCCACCTCGTCATTTACAGGAACCGGCCGGAACTGAACGGGATCGTCCATACCCATTCGAGGTACGCCACGGCATTTGCCGCTGCGGGCCAGTCGATCCCCGTCTATTTGACTGCAATCGCAGATGAATTCGGCGGACCGATCCCCTGCGGAAGGTTTGCGATGATCGGTGGAGAGGATATTGGCCAGGCAGTTCTGGAGGTGATCGGGGCTTCGTCTGCTGTATTGCTTAAGAATCACGGCGTGTTTACCGTGGGCAAGACAGCCGGAGATGCGTTGAAAGCTGCAGTGATGGTGGAAGACATCGCCCAAACCGTCTGGCTGGCGCAAATGATCGGCGAACCGGAGGAAATCCCGGCAGACGCTGTGAAAGAATTGCATGACCGTTACATGAATGTGTACGGCCAATGAAGAGCGACTCAACCGGAGTCTTCTATCAGGCGACCATCATCGAGTAGAACGATACGGTCCACGTAAGTATCTACGAGTGCGTCGTGACTCGCCATAAGCATGGTGACCCCCTCTGTTCTCACAATCGCGCGGAATAGAGACAGCACGTCCACCGCTGTCTCGCTGTCCAGTTCTCCAGTCGGCTCATCAGCGAGGATTAAACGCGGCCGGATTCCGATCGCCCGGGCAATAGCAACTCGCTGCGCCTGGCCGCCGGACATCTCCGAAGGTCGATTCTGCGCCCATTTCAAGAGGCCTACCATATCCAGCACCTCCATTGCGCGGATATTTCGCTCCTTTCGCGGCATCCCCCCGATGCGCAGCATCAGTTCGACGTTTTCGAAGGCAGACAAAGTTGGAAGAAGCCCAAAAGCTTGAAAGATAAAGCCGACCTCCTGCCGCCGAAATTCCGTGAGTGCATTATCGGATAATTTCCGGAGCGATTGACCGTGAATTAAAACTTCCCCGGCGGTCGGCCGGTCCAGGCCACCGATACAATTCAGAAGTGTAGTCTTGCCGCTTCCCGACCTACCTTTCACCGCCACAAACGAACCAGTTTCGAAGCGCAAATCGATCTCTCGCAGAGCCCGGACCTGATTAAAGCCATTGTCGAACACGCGCTCCAATGCGCGTGTTTCGACAGCGAGGGATTTAACGTTCTTCTCGTTTTCTTTGTGCACGATTCAGTCGTTTCTCCAGAAAAGCTTCTTGAATTTTTCGCGCAATCCTGACTTCGGAGGGGACTCGTCATCTCTGGAGTGCACGCGAGGTATCAGCGTGTCGGCTGGAGCAGGCCGGATCAAAACACCGTCATCCACCACCTCCATCCGGACCCTATCGCGGATATCGAGCGCCTGTCTGTAAGCCTTCGGAACCTGGAGACGACCCGCAGTGTCCAGGACAACGAGTTCCTCTAGAAGTGCGTCCCCACGCTCATCGGAAGCAGGCGTCCAGCGCGTCTCACTTGCCGTCTTCCCGTCACGAATTGCAATGACGCGGTGGACATGCCGCGCGATGCCCGGATCGTGGCTGACGATTAGAATCGTGACGCCGAGATCGTCGTTTAATATCCGAAATGCTTGATAAATCGATTGAGCAGTCTCTTTGTCTAGCTCTCCGGTCGGCTCGTCAGCTAACAGGATAGACGGTTGGTTTGCCAACGCGACGGCGATCGCTACGCGCTGCTGTTCTCCGCCAGACAAGTGTGAGATCACATCGCTTTTCCGGTCCGATAGCCCCATGATTTCGAGCAGTTCATTTGCCCGCCTGTGAGCCTTCTTCCTGCCTGCGCCGGCAAGGATTGCCGGCAATTCCACATTCTCGCGAGCGTTTAGATACGGCAGCAGGTTACGTACCCCTTGCTGCCAAACAAAGCCCACTTTTTCACGCCGGTATTTATTCAAGGACGAATCGGAGAGTTTCAGGAGGTCACTGCCGTTAACGAGGACGCGACCTGCAGAAGGGCGAAGCAATCCGCCCAGGACGTTCATTAAAGTTGATTTTCCGCTGCCGCTCGCACCGACGATGCCGACCATCTCACTTCGACGCACGACCAGGTCCAGACCCTGAAGAGCCAGGACTTCCAGCTCTCCGACCTTGTAAATTTTCACAAGGTTTTCACAAACGATTACCGGATCGTCGTGGTTCATAGCGATTCTCCTAACTTGATGGCCTCAAAAATTCGCATTTTTCTCAAAAGCAGAGCTAAGGCCAACATCGATAGGAGAAAAACGATGCTGAATAGACCGACGATCTGCACGAGCGCCTGCCACGCGATTTCCACAAGATAAGGAGGAATGAGATCGACCGCTTTGCTACCTGACTGGAGGAATGGTATGAACGTCCGGCTTACCCAGGCCCCACTTCCCGCCCCAAGTAACAGGCCTACCAATATAAGGATAGAGATTTCGGTTCCCACCCAGGACTGGAGCTGGCGTTGTGACATCCCAACGGCGCGCAAAATGCCTAATTCGATCAAGCGCTTATTGAATGAGAACAGTGCGTAGATGAAATACCCCAGAAGTGTTACCAAGGCAGACGCAATGAAACCGACGGACAATAGGCCAAACAGCCCTTGCCGTTCAGGTCTGAGTTGCTCCCGATAGATCGCATCATACGGCGATTTCCAGTGCCAGGTGAATAAACGCCGGTCCCAAAGCCAGTCATTGAAACTGGCTTCATCGAAATCCTCGCCTGTCTTCATCCAAACCTCGTATGGGAATTCTCCGCCGGCTAACGTGAACAGGTGCTCGAGATTTGTTACCAGGAGCGGCCCCTCCTCTTCGGCGTACCAACTCGGGAAGTAATCGAATGCCCCAACAATTTGCCCATTCATCTGGACTCTTCCTTCCCCGAGGCTGACGTCCACTCGAAGGAAGTCGCCGATTTGCAAACCCTGGTTCCGGAGGAAATCCGTTGAT
>JBFGQG010000204.1:0-6569 GCA_041564295.1 Anaerolineales bacterium
CCGTCTACCAGGCGCGGGCCAGGCCGGCTGACCAGGTTATCGTCAAAGGCGTAGACCCGCCCGGACTGGACGGCCGCAATCGCTTCCCAGCCGGGGCGGGCAGCAATGTCCTCCGGATTCAAACCGCTCCAGACCGCGTCACCCATGAGGATAATATCCGGGTTCTGTTCAATCAACGCTTCCGCGCTGATCTGTGCCCAGGCGCTATCGAGCAATGCGCCGACGTTCCGGCCTCCGGCCATGCCGATCAATGTATCGATGAATGTGCCGGGCCCTGAGGTCCACGGGGCGGTGGGATCCGTGCTGTCGAGCTGGTAGAAGACGAGCGGCGAAGCCGATGCACCGCTGACTTTCTCGAGGATCGCGCTGACGCGGGCCCGTAGCTGCTCATTGAGCGCGGCAGCTTCTTCAGAATGCCCGGTCAGCGCAGCGACGGTTTCGATGTTCTTGTAGAGATCAGCCAGTTCAAGCGGATTGGGGAGAACGAAGACCGTCAGCCCCAGGTCTTCAAGTGCGATATTTTGTTCTGGGGCGATGATGTCGGCAGAGAGGATGAGATCGGGGTCGAGCGTCAGCAGCGTCTCGGTGTCGATTTCACCCCAACCGCCGCCGATATCGGTTACAGAAAGAGCGGCTTCGGGAAAATCGGAAAAAGCGTCTCGCCCGACGACCTGGCCGCCAGCGCCAACGGCGAAGAGCAGCTCAGTGTTAGAAGGCGCAAGAGAGACGATACGACTGGCGGGGGAGTCGAGGGTGATCTCAACGCCGCGGCCGTCAGAAAAGGTATGGGGTGGTATGTCGGTCGGTTCGACCGTCACCGCCTGTTCTGCCGGGCTGCAGGCGGCGAGGACGGTTGCAGTCAGTAAAAAAAGAAGTAAAAGCAGTTTGCGCTGCATGTGGTTCTCCGTAATTGGTCAGTTAGTTGGTTAATTTGTTCGCTGATTCGCCGACTCGCTAAATCTTTGACTCGCCAGCGCGCTGTTAACGAAATCTCCCCTACCATTTGGCAGGGGAGACGGTGATGCATTAATTCGTTGCCATGTCCACCTCCCAGCCTCGAGGATGTGTTCGCGCGAATATGGCGGTCGACCTGGCTTCCGTTAGTTTATTGGTTTCTTGGTTTGGCGGTTGATTAGTTGATATTTTACGGAATTCAACCAGCCAACCAACGATCTATCTAACCAAAAAAACTAACCGTCACAGTTGCGGGACAGCGCCGGACTTCGTTTGCAAGCAAACGGCACCGATCTTCGCCGGCGGACCGATCCTCTGATCGATTCCGCCGCCTTCCCATCCGGGGGAGAGGCATCCATATCCGTGTATTGAATTGTTGGGACAATTATAGCAGATTGCACCTGCGAAAGGCGGCTGGATTTGTGAGTAATTTACGAAGTGCTCTATTATATTAAGTAGTTGACAATACTGTGTAATATATAGTATAATGTGGGGCATGATAGACGATCAGCGTGAAGCATACGAAAAAATCTCCCAGGAGCTGCGCCGCGGTCTTGTCATTCTTGCTGCATTGAGTCGGCTTGATGAAAAGAAGTATGGTTATTCGCTGATCAGCGAATTGTCTGAGGCAGGCCTGGAGATCGAACAGGGTACGCTATACCCGCTCCTCAGGCGGCTGGAATCGCAGGGATTGCTGGACAGCTTCTGGGACGTGGAAGGCTCGCGTCCGCGCCGGTATTACGTACTCAATGAGACCGGCCAAACCGTGTTAGAAACCCTGACAGTGGACTGGCGCAGCCTGGTCGCTGTAATGGATAGATTACTGAATCGCTGAATCTTTTTTCGGAGGTTGCCGTGAAATTGATCGAACGCTACTTAAATGAAATCGGGCGTTACCTGCCCCACAACAAGAGGGCGGATATTTTGGCTGAACTGCGATCCGTGCTCGAAGACTCGCTCGAGGCGAAGGCCGGACCAGAACCCTCAGAAGGGGAGATTGCTGAAGTGATCAGGGAAATGGGCGCGCCGGCGAAGGTCGCCGCAGCCTACCACCCAGCATCACAATATCTCATCGGACCTGAACTGTTCCCGCTGTTCAAATTGGTACTCGGAATCGTCCTTCTGACCAGCATCGGGGGGCAGTTGATCGCCACAGTGGTTTCTGTCATGTTTGGTGACGGACAGGTGCGGATTCTAGAGATGCTGTTAGGGCTGTTAAACAGCATTCCCGTCACGCTGGGGATGGTGACCCTCGTGTTTTACCTGCTGCAGCGCTTTGAGGTCAACCCTGATTTCAAGGAAGAGGCCTTTGACCCGTATAAGCTGCCAAAATTCGAAGATGAAGAGCCGGTGAACCGGGTCGAACAGGTCGTCGGGATCGTGATGGGTGTTTTGTTCTTCATCGTGCTGGCATGGTTTGCAGACCAGGGTGCATTCGGTTGGAGCCGCGTCAATGGGGTCTTCGAAAACCCGGTTCTGGAGCGATATTTCTTCTGGATCGGTCTGTCGATCACCGCCGGCATCGTCCTGAGTATTATCCTGCTCTGGCGGGGGCGCTGGCAGACGTCTACGCGGATAGCCAACGTCGGCATCAACTTGTTCAGCCTGGTGGTTCTTTTTCAGCTGATCCAGGGACATAGAGAGTGGCTGCGAGCGGCCGGATATTCAGGGAACTTCATGGTGATCAATGAGCTTACTGAAATCATAGGGGAGGGTACGCAGCTCATCGGCATGCTGGGAACCCAGATCGCTCTAACCGTGGCTGCCATCATTGTCCTGATCGATACGGTCGTATTTGTCGCCCGTCTGATCACCCGGGCAAACCGCCGTGCGCGCGTTATGGATTATAGGCTGCCTGCAAAGTAACCAATCCCAACCATTTGACAACGACAGGTGGACCATGCCTTCTCCACCGGGCGTATTGGTTACGTTTCACCAGGAATCGCCGAATCGCACCCTGGGTCAATCCTTGAGTGTTGCAATTCGCAAAGATTGGAGTATAATCTGACCCTACCTGGGGCGGTTAGCTCAGCTGGTTAGAGCGTTGCGTTGACATCGCAAAGGTCGTTGGTTCGAGTCCAATACCGCCCACTACAATCTACCCAAATGCGTCGACCAGGACGAGTACCCTGCCGGAACCCGACAGAGAAGACGGAGGTCACCGACTGAAAACCTCCCACGATCGTTCCCCAGGCGAAAACCCCCTGCGAGCTTGATCCTGAACACCGGCAATTAGCTGGTCAGTATGGAAAACGGACGGTCCCGTTACAGACCCAAAGAGATGCTGTTGACCTTCGGTCTTACAGCGAAATCTGGGTGGAACCGCGAGAGAGGCAACTCCCGCCCCGGAATTGGGTGGGAGTTTTTATTTAATGTTGGAGCGCGCTATTCGCTCCGGAGGTGTACCATGGCCGAACGCAAAGAACAACGCTACGAGGAATCGGATCTCTACCGGATCAGGCATTCCGCAGCCCATATCATGGCGCAGGCAG
This sequence comes from Anaerolineales bacterium, assembly GCA_041564295.1. Classification (GTDB taxonomy): domain Bacteria; phylum Chloroflexota; class Anaerolineae; order Anaerolineales; family JABWBV01; genus DATDOR01. The sequence goes on from JBFGQG010000204.1 coordinate 3,447, forward strand.
TCACCGAGCTCTTCAAACCTGGTGAAGCCAAGGTTGCCATCGGACCGCCGATCGAAGACGGCTTTTACTACGACTTTGATCTGCCGCGCCAGCTGACGCCGGACGATTTCAAGGCGATCGAAAAAAGGATGCGCCAGATCATCGCGGCGCAGCACGAGTTCAAGCGCACGGTGGTCAACGCGGAAGAGGCTAAAGCCCAGTTTGCAGATCAGCCCTATAAGCTCGAACTGATCGAAGGCCTGGAAAGCGGTGGGATGGACGAATACGGCAATCCCATCAAAGCTGCTCCAGAGATCTCCTTCTACACGCATGATAGCTTCGTGGACCTCTGCCGCGGCCCACATGTAGCCCACACGGGCGAAGTCAACCCTTCCGCGATCAAGCTGATGAGCGTCGCCGGCGCTTACTGGCGCGGTGACGAAAATCGCCCGATGCTACAGCGCGTTTACGGCACGGCCTGGCGAACGGCCCAGGAGCTCGAAGAGCATCTCTGGCGGCTCGAAGAAGCCAGGAAGCGCGACCACCGCAAAATCGGGAAAGACCAGGGCCTGTTCTATTTTTCAGAGGACGTAGGCCCCGGTATCCCGCTTTTCGCGCCGAAGGGCGAAATCCTGCGCCACCTGATGGAATCCTATGTCCGCGAAACGCAGACGAAGTACGGATACGACCACGTCTGGACAGGACACCTCGTCAAAGAAGACCTCTACCACCGTTCCGGGCATTACGAAAACTACGAGGATTCAATGTTCCCGGTGATGGAGGACGGCAACGCGCGCTTCCGCCTGAAGCCGATGAACTGCCCCAGCCATATGAGCCTGTATCGTGAAATGGGCCGTCATTCGTATCGAGAACTGCCGATGCGTTTCTCGGAGTTCGCCACGCTCTACCGCTATGAGAAGACCGGGGAACTGAATGGGCTAAGCCGGGTGCGTGCCCTCACGCAGGACGACTGCCATACGTTCTGTACGCCGGAACAGATCGAAGAGGAATTCTCATTGAACCTGAAATTGATCCGTGAGGTCCTCGACCGCTACCGCTTCTCCGATTACAAGGTGCGCTTATCGCTGCGCGGGGAGAGCGGGAAATACGTAGACGAGCCGGAAAAATGGGAAATGGCTGAAAAAGCGCTGCGCAAAGCCCTTGATGCGAACGAAGTCGATTACTTTGAGGCAGAAGGCGAGGCCGCGTTCTACGGCCCGAAAGCGGATTTCATGGCGAAAGACGTTCTCGGTCGCGAGTGGCAGCTTTCCACGATCCAGGTGGACTTCATCCAGCCGGCCCGGCTCGACCTGGTCTACATCGGTGAGGACAACCAGGAGCATGTCCCCGTTGTGGTTCACCGGGCGGTGACCGGCACGACGGAGCGCTTTATGGCCGTACTGATCGAACACTTCGCCGGCGCGTTCCCACTCTGGCTCTCCCCGGTGCAGGCGGAGATCATCCCGATTGCTGACCGGCACGTCGAGTACGCCCACCAGGTGGCGGCTGAGTTGAAGGCTGCCGGGCTGCGGGTGCATGTCAACGACAGCGGTGATCGCATGAATGCCAAGATCCGCGATGCGCAGAACCAGAAAATTCCTTACATGCTCGTGGTCGGCGATCGCGAAGCAGAGGAAAAGACGGTCGCACCGCGCCTGCGTTCGGAAGAGCGCCTGGGAGCTTTGTCCATCCCCCAGTTGATCGACAGGATGCAGCAGGAAATCAAGGCGGGCGATTGACTCCGGTAAACAGAGAATTGGCTGAGGCCGTCGCGTCCGAACAATTCGGACTGGCGGCCTCGGCCCGAAATTTGCCTGGCGAATTCGATAGGAATTTTGTTCTGACCACCTCCGGTGGTGAGGGCTACATCCTCAAGTTTTCACATCCTCAGACCGCTGACCAACAGCTGGACTTTGAAAACGCGTTGATGGAACACCTCGCGTCTTCACCGGTCAGCCATGTCGTTCCACGGATCGTCCTGACGGTTCACGGCAGCCCGGTGGCGCGCCTGCCCGGCGGCCTGCGCGCGCGTCTGCAGACCCGCCTGCCAGGCCGGATGCTGGTTGACGTGCGCCCATATTCAGGAAATTTATTGCGGGAGATCGGTGCGATTTTGGGAGAACTCGATTTCGCTCTGGAAAATTTTTTCCATCCGGCGATGCATCGTGAATGGATGTGGGACCTGACAAAAGCTGCTGAGATCATCCGCCCTAATCTGGAAGGCGTCAACCCTGCTGTGCGGGAAGATGTCGCGTATTATTTAGCACGCTTTGAAACTGAGGTTCTCCCGAAACTCAACGCTCTGCCGGCCCAGGTGGTCCACAACGATGCCAACGACCATAACTTGCTGGTCCATGCACGTGAGGAGGAAGGGTTTAAGGTTTCAGGGCTTGTGGACTTCGGGGATTCGCTGTTTGCTCCTCGCGTTTGCGAACTGGCAATCGCGGCAGCATACACGATTCTTGAAGCACCGGACCCGCTGTCTGCAGCCGGGGAATTGGCAGCGGGCTATCACAGCGTTAATCCGTTGTCGGAAGGTGAATTTGAAGTGCTGTGGGATCTGGTCGGGACCAGGCTTGCCGCCAGCATCTCTATTGCAGCGAAGCGCGCTCACTCGGGCAGTAAAAATACCTACCACCAGGTGACTGCGGATGCTGCGAGAGAAACGTTAAACCGCATCCGGCGAATCGCCCCGATGGAAGCATTCGAGAAGATCCGCCGGTTAGCAGCATAGTAAAATGACGTGATGAAACCGCGCTACAATTTTTGGGTCGAGAGAGAGGGTAAAGTTGCCCTATCGGTCTGGCGAATCCGGCTGCTGGCGGCGATTGCTGCGAGCGGTTCGATCAGTGCAGGTGCACGACGCTTGGGCGTCCCATACCGGGTTGCCTGGCAGAAAATCCGTGAAATGGAAGAGCAGCTTGGGGAAAAATTGATTGAAACACAGGTGGGTGGGATCAAAGGGGGTGGTGCGAAGCTGACAAACGCCGGAGAGCGTTTTGTCGAAAAGTTTTCCCGCCTGGCGGAAGATGCCCAGAAGTTTCTTGAAAACAGGTACGAAGAAATATTTGAAGACTAGTCCTGGCTTGTTGGGTGGACCTGTGTGATTTATAATACATTCGTTATGATGAGAAATAATAAAGA